>JANWXR010000157.1 GCA_025057205.1 Anaerolineales bacterium
TACCCATCGGCACCTCGATCAGGCCGGTGTTCTGGACTCGCCCGGTAAGCGCGAAGACCTTGGTGCCTTTGCTCTTGGCGGTGCCGATGCCGGCGAACCAGTCCGCGCCACGGCGGAGGATGGTGGGCACGTTAGCAAAGGTTTCTACATTGTTGATGAGCGTCGGGCAGCGCCAGAGGCCGCTCTCCGCCGGATAGGGCGGGCGTGGCCGCGGCGTGCCGCGCTTGCCTTCGATGGAGGCCATCAGCGCGGTCTCCTCGCCGCAGACGAAGGCGCCGGCGCCCAGCCGCACCTCCACGCGGAAGGTGAAGGCGGTGCCGCCGATGTTCACGCCCAATAGCCCGTGGCTACGGGCCTGCATGATGGCCTGCTTGAGGCGTTTCACCGCCAGGGGATATTCGGCGCGCACATAGATGAAGCCTTCGCCGGCGCCCACCGCATAGGCGGCGATGGCCATGCCTTCCAGCACCCGGTGCGGGTCGCTCTCCATCACACTACGGTCCATGAAGGCGCCGGGGTCGCCCTCGTCGCCGTTGCAGACCACGTACTTGCGGTCGCCGGCAGCCTTGGCCACCGTACGCCACTTGAGGCCGGTGGGGAAGCCCGCGCCGCCGCGCCCACGCAGGCCGCTGCGCGTGATCTCATCAATGACCTCGCTCGGCGTCATCTCGGTCAGCGCTTTGAGCAGCGCCTGATAGCCACCGGCAGCGATGTAATCCTCCAGCCGCTCCGGGTCAATGTTGCCGGAATTCTCCAGCACGATCTTGGTCTGGCGGGTGAAGAACGGCTGCTCGGTATCGCAGCGTAGGCGGGCAACAGGCTCGGCGTCCAGACTGTTGATGATGTCGGGTGCGTCCTCCGGCTTGACCGTTTTGTACAATAGACCATCCGGCTTGATGGCTACCAGCGGCCCGAGGGCGCACAGCCCCGGGCAGCCAACGCCGCGCACTCGACACTTTGCGCCAACAGGATGGCGGGCAGCCTCCTGCTCCAGCGCTGCTTTGAGTTTGTCGCCCTGCAGGGCCAGGCAGGTCGTGCCCAGACAAACGTCAATCGTGTGTGGGATCTGCTGGCGCGCCTGGATCTCTTTGAGCGCAACCTTTTCCAGTTCGTCGAAGGTCATGCCTTTCCATCCTTCAGGTGCTGTAGCATTTGCGTCGCCGTCACTTTCGGCAGCACCTGGCCATCCACTACGCCGGCCGGCGCCAGGCCGCACGAGCCGATGCAGCGCACCGCCAGCAGCGAGACCTTGCCGTCTGCCGTAGTCTCGCCGGCTTTGATGCCAAGCGCGCGCTCCAGCTCGGCCATCAGCTCACCGGAGCCTTTGATGTAGCAAGCGGTTCCCAGGCAGACCAGGCAGGTATGCTCGCCCGGCGGCTTCATGGTGAAGTAGTTGTAAAACGTGGCAACGCCGAAGACGCGGCTGTAGGGCACGCGCAGGGCGCGCGCGACGTATTGCAGGCCGGGCTTATCCAGGTAACCGAACGTATCCTGAATGGTGTGCAGCGTCTCGATGAGGGCGTTGGGCCGATAGTTGTAGCGGCGCATGGTGGCGTCCACCAGTCGCCAGCGCTTATCCTCGGACGGTGGTGTGACTTGTTTCTTCGGTTGAACAGGCATGAGATGGCTCCAGTTTGCCGGATGGAAACACGACGCCGCGGCGACCCGGCCGGTCATTCACAATCACAGGAGAGTCAGCGCCTCCTCCGCTTCCCGTTCCCACAAGTGGACGACCATGCGGAAGATATCGGACTCGGTCAGGATACCGACCACTTTGCCACCTTCCACCACCGGCAGCCCGGCGATCTTGTGTTGCAGCATCAGGCGCGCCGCGTCGAACACCGTTTCGTCGGGCCGGATGGTGATAGGGTTGCGAGTCATCACCTTGTCGAGGGTGAGTTTGCTCAACAGATAGTTCAACTCGAAGATGCTCAGGCTGGTCGCTTCCGAGGGCTGGGCGCCGCGGATATCGCCTCGAGTGACGATGCCGACCAGTTGCCCACCTTTGACAACAGGCAGACGGCGAATGCGGCGCTCGGTCATGATTTTGTGCGCTTCCGGAAGGGTTGTTTCCGGGGTCACACAAACCGGGTCAGGCGTCATCCAGTCACGCACCAGTTCGGTCTTCATAGGCGTCTCCTTTCAGCCGAGAAAATTTGTCAAGATCACGTTATTCCAGACTAATGGGTCGGCCACGCCGGCGCAGATTTTGGCATGAAGCTGGTCAACCTTGCGTCTGAGTATTTCGTTCAGGAGATTTTTATTGTTGTTCTCTATACGCATACCCATATAAGCCAGTAGGTGTTTGTGAGACAGTGCTCGATGTCATCGAAGTTGCGGTGACAAAGGTCATTTTGTCATCGTGTCAGGGAAGAATCGTCACTTGGGCATTTGGCCCGTCGCTCGTATACTGTCGGTGCTACTTGCGGGGCGGTGAGGCTACGTCGCCCCTGCAGTTACCACGTCCATTCCGAACAATGCAGATTCCACTATGAACATCGGCATCCCTCGTGAACGTCGCCCGGACGAGAATCGCATCGGCATGACCCCTGCCGGGATCGAGCTGTTGGTCGCTGCCGGTCATCGCTGTTATGTGGAACGCGGCGCGGGCGCCGGCGCGGGCTTCCACGACGACGACTTCGTCCGCGCCGGCGCTTCCATCGTCTATTCCGGCGAGGAGGTCTATGGCCGCGCCGATCTGGTGCTGAAGGTCGCCCGCCCTACCAGCGAAGAGCTGGACTGGCTGCGCGAGGAGCAAATCGTTATGGCCTTCTGGCATCTGGCGTCCGCCTCGCCCGATAACCTGGAGACGCTGCTCAAGCGCCGCATTACGGCGATCGCCCTTGAGATGATTCAGACCGACGACGGGTCGCTGCCGGTGCTACGCCCGATGAGCCAGATTGCGGGCCACATGTCGGCCTCCCTGGCCGCCGGACTGCTACGCAACGATCGCGGCGGAAAAGGCATCATGTTGGGCGGCGTGCCCGGTGTGCCGCCAGCCGAGGTCGTCATCCTGGGCGCGGGCAACGTCGGCACCAACGCCGTGCGCGCCTTCACCGGCATGGGCGCGACGGTGTACGTCCTCGACCGCGACCTGGCCAAACTGGAGCGCATCGCCGAACGTTTCCCGCACGTCATCACCATGATTTCGCATCCGCTCAACCTGCGCAAAGTGGTGCGCTTCGCCGACGTGCTGGTCGGCGCCGTGCTGGTGCCCGGCCAGCGGACGCCGGTGCTGGTGACGCGCGAGATGGTGCGCGAGATGCGCCCGCGTTCGGTCATTCTCGACATCGCCATTGACCAGGGCGGATGCGTTGAGACCAGCCGCCCGACCACCCACCGCAACCCTACTTACGTAGAAGAAAACGTTATTCATTACTGCGTGCCCAACATCGCCGGCACGTTGGGACGCACAGCCACGCACGCCCTGGCCAACGCGGTGTACGCCTTCGTCAGCCAGGTCGCTGCCGAGGGTGCTGCCAAAGCGATGGCACACAACCGCGTCATCGCCCGCGGCGTCGTCACTCACGCCGGCCGAGTGCTTAAGCCCGAACTTGCCGAGGTCGTCTTATGAACTGGTTCAACCTGTACCGCGATCGCGTCGTCTCGGCAGAGCAGGCCGTCACACACATTCGGTCGCACCAGCGCGTCTTTCTCAGCGGCAACTGCTCGGTGCCGCGCACCGTGCTGGCGGCGTTGGTGGCCCGCGCTCCCCGACTGGAGAACATCGAGATTTGCCAGGTGCTCACCGTCGGCCCGGCGGATTACGTCTCACCGGAGATGGCCGGTCATCTGCGCGTCAACACACTTTTCATCAGCGATAACGTGCGCGCCGCCGTCAACGAGGGGCGAGCCGATTTCACCCCCTGCTTCCTTTCCGAGATTCCGGGCCTGTTCAAGTCGGGTCGGCTGCCGTTGGATGTCGCCTTGATTCAAGTCTCGCCGCCGGACGACCACGGCTTTTGCTCCTACGGCGTCGAGGTCGGCGTCACCAAGACGGCAGCGCAATCCGCCAAGTGTGTCATCGCCGAGATCAACCCCAACATGCCGCGCACGCTCGGCGACTCCTTCATCCACATCTCTAAAATCAACGTGATGGTGCCGGTCAACTACCTGTTGCCGGAAGTGAAGATGGCGGCGGAAAACGACCCCATCAGCGAGCGCATCGCCGACCATGTGGCCGCCCTCATCCCGGACGGCGCGACCCTGCAGACCGGGATCGGCGCGATCCCGGATGCAGTGCTCAGCCGCCTAAAGGACCGGCGCGACCTCGGTATCCACACCGAGCTGTTCTCTGATGGCATCATTGATCTGGTGAACTGT
>JANWXR010000158.1 GCA_025057205.1 Anaerolineales bacterium
CGAACTCGGCGATGGACATCGGGTGAGGCATGGCGTCTGGGTGGAGAGAGTGAAATAAATCCAGGAGCACATTGAACGTCGCCGAGAAGAAGGCCAAACGCATGCTCGCCGGCGAAGTACAGGCGGCCCGCCGGGCTAAACAGAGCGCGCCAGTATCCGGTGAGGTCGCCGGGCGCATAGGCCGCATACGCGCCGAGCGTGCACGGCTTATTGGGCCAGACGATGGTCTGCGCGCTTTCGAGCAGGCCGCGCGACTCTGGAAAGAGACGCGGCAGCCCGCACGATGCAGGTCAAGCGCCGCACTCAGGCCGGCCAGCCCAGCCCCGATGACGATTGCCGTTTTCGTCATGCAGCCTCCGAACGATTTTCATCCAATTGCGCCCTCAGGGCTTCCGGCTCGGTCACCGGCAGCCGACAGACGAAGTTGACGCACACAGCAGCCGTGGCTTTGCCGTTGAGCTGCTCGCGGCCGTCGAGAAGTGGGACGGGGGAAGATTCACCGGGACGCTTGAGCGCAACCACTTTGAACGGACGATATGCGCCGAAGACCACGTCGAGCAGGGCGCGTGTGTCCGGCTCGTTCGGGTCGCCGACGAGCGCCACTTCCCTCGCTTCGCCCAGCGCAAACGCCAGCGCGCACAGCCACTGGCCGAAGCCGGTGGGGTAACGCACCAGCATCGGCCCAACGACGCGTATAGCCTGCGCCGCCGTCTCGACGTAGCGCGCCTCGCCCGTGTACAGCGCCAATTTCAGCAACACCGTGGCCGCCATCGCGTTGCCGGAAGGCGTGGCGTTGTCCTGCAAGTCTTTCGGGCGCAGCACCAATTGCTCGTGGTCATCGCTGGTATCGAAAAAGCCGCCGCCCTGCGCGTCGGCAAAGTGGATAAGCGCCGTCTCCATCAGCTCGCGCGCGGCGGTGAAGTAACGCGCATCGAACGTCGCCTCGTACAGCGCCAGCAAACCCTCGGCCACGTGGGTGTGGTCTTCGAGGTAGCCGTTAAGTTTAGCTTCACCGCGCCGCCAGGAGCGCCGCATTCGGCCATTCTCTGCACGCAGCGTGCCGAGGAGAAAATCCGCATTGCGCCGCGCAGTTTCGCGGTAATCGCTGCGATTGAGCGCCACGGCGGCCTCGGCGAAGGCGGCCAACATCAGGCCGTTCCAGCCGGCCAGCACCTTGTCATCCAGCGCCGGCGGCACACGCTGCGACCGCAGCTCAAACAGCCTGCGACGCAAGGGCGCGAGTTGCGTCAGCGCCTCGTCGGTCGGCTCCTTGGCGACGAACAGGATGTTGCGCCCATCGAAGTTGCCGGCCTTAGTGACGCCGTAGAAGTTTTTGAAGAACTCGGCTTCGGGGCCGAGCGCGGCGTCAATCTCCGCCTCCGCCCAGATGAAGAACTTGCCCTCTTCGCCTTCGGAGTCCGCATCGGTGGTGGAGTAAAAGCCGCCGGCAAGGTCGGTCATCTCGCGCTGCACGTAGTCAAGGGTTTCCTCGGCGATGCGCCGGAATTCGGGGTCGCGGGTCAGTTGCCAGGCGTGCAAATAGACGCGCGCGAGCTGGGCGTTGTCATACAGCATCTTCTCGAAGTGCGGCACCAGCCAATAGGCATCTACCGAGTAGCGATGGAAGCCGCCGCCGAGCTGGTCGTAGATTCCGCCGCGCGCCATCGCCCGAAGGCTTTTGGTCGCCATCTCCAGCGGCGTGACTTCGCCGGTGAGTGTGTGATAGCGCAGCAAAAACTCGATGACCATCGGCTGCGGGAACTTGGGTGCGCGCCCCCAGCCGTGATACTGCCAGTCGAACTGGCTCCACAGCACCCTGACCGCCGTAGCCAGGTCTTCGCGTGTTGGCAGCTCCGCGCCCACGGCCTCCACCGCCAGCGTCGAGCGCAGGTGACGGGCCAACTCTTTCGCGTTGCTGATAACGGACTCCCGGCGCTTCATCCAAGCGTCGTGCACGCCGAGCAACACCTGAGAGAAAGCCGGCATGCCGTGGCGCGGCTGCGGCGGGAAATACGTGCCGCCGAAGAACGGCTCGCCTTCCGGCGTGAGGAAGACCGACATCGGCCAGCCGCCCTGTCCGGTCAGCGCGACGACGGCGTTCATGTAAATCGAGTCCAGGTCGGGCCGCTCCTCGCGATCCACCTTCACGTTGACGAATAGTTCATTCATCAACTTCGCCGTCGCCGGGTCTTCGAACGACTCGTGCTCCATGACGTGGCACCAATGGCAGGCGGCGTAACCGATGGACAGGAAGATAGGTTTGTCTTCGGCTTTGGCTTTCGCCAGCGCCTCCTCGCCCCATGGATACCAATCCACAGGGTTGTCTTTGTGCTGAAGCAAATAGGGTGAAGTTTCGTTGGCGAGGCGATTGGGCATGATAGGGGCTTCTGATTTTGATTTCGATTTTGGATCGCAGACGGAATTGTACCGCGTAAAATCCATGTCATTCGTAGCTCTACCGAAAAGAAAGCCGATCTAAACCGCGAAGACGCCAAGAAGGCGAAGGAAAATGAGGGCGAAGCCTTTGCACTCTTTGCAGCTTTGCAGTGAGATCATAGCCTTTGCAGTGGACTCATTCGTGCTCCCATCTCAGGAGCAACAATGGCAGAACAACTCGGATCCGAAGAGATTGGCTTCATCAGCCTGGGCCTCATGAGGTTGAGCATGGCACGCAACCTGCTCAGGGCCGGCTTCCCGCTGCGCGTCTGGAACCGTACCGCCGGCAAGATGGCGACGCTGGCCGCAGCACCATCATCCCGATGGCTACGCGCGAGATGGCTGCGGCGTTGCAGGCCAAGGGCGCGGCCATGCTCAATGCGCCGATGAGCGGTGGCAGCGAGGATGCGGCTAAAGGCACGCTCACCATCATGGTCGGTGGGCAAGCGGCAGATTTCGCCCGTGCCCTGCCCTACTTCCGGGCAATGGGCAAGACCATCACCCACATCGGCGAGAACGGCACGGGGCAGATGGCCAAGCCGGTCAATCAGATTCTGGTAGTGGTGACGATGCTGGGCGTCGGCGAGGCGCTGTTTTTTGCCGAAGTCGGTGGGCTGGATTGAGGGAAGACGCTGGCGGCGGTGAGCGGCAGCGCAACAGGCAGCTGGATGCTGAGCCATCGCGGGCCGCAGGTGCTACGACGCGACTGGCGTCCCGGCTTTACCTACCATTGACCTGCAAGCAAAAGGATATTCGGCTGGTGCTAGACGAAGCCGATCGGCCCGGCATGCCGCGGCTGGCTAGGCTCACTTCAAAGAATACAAGTATGTTCATCAACGGCGGGTGATGGGTATCAGACGGCCAGTGCCAAAGGCTTTCTCGCTCACCTTGAGGATGACGCCGGCCTGCCAACGTTTATGCTCCGAACGACGCAGCGCAGCGTCGCTCTGGTTGGCGCGCACCAGCCGCTCCATCGCCGGCGCAACAGTATCGTAATCGAACGGGTCTACCTGGCCGGGCCGCAGCTCAGCGGAGGGCGGACGCGACAACACAAAGTCGGGGATTATGCGCCGCTGCGCGTTGATCCAGCGCGCCAGTGCGTACACTTCCGGCTTGGTCAAATCACCGATGACGCACAACGTGCCGGCCATATCGCCGTAGAGCGTGCCATAGCCGAGGGAAAGTTCGGTTTTGTTGCTTGTGTTCAGCAACATGCCGCCGTTGCGATTGACGAAGCTCATCAGCACCATTGCCCGCAAACGCGCCTGCACGTTCTCGGCGGTCGTTCCATCGGCCATCGCTTCACCGAGCGTAGCTTCTGCCGCCGCGTGCAACGTTTCGAGCGGCACGACTTCAAAACGAATTCCGAGCGCGTCGGCAAGCTGGCGCGCACACTCGGTCGAGCGCGGATCGGTGTAGCGTGAGGGGATGGCGACGCCGGTCACGTTCTTCGGGCCCAGGGCTTCGGCAGCGATGACGGCGACGACGGATGAATCCACGCCGCCCGACAGGCCGAGGCAGGCACGCTCAAGGCCGTTCTTGCGCGCGAAATCACGGACACCGAGCACGAGCGCCTGGAAGAGTTCGGCTTCCTCTCCCTCTCGCTCCACCGCCGGAAGGGTGTGTGTCGGCGAAGGCGCGTCCACGTCCACCGTCCGCACTTCTTCCGCGAAGCCGGCCAACTGCACGGTAAGCACGCCTTTCTCGTCCAGCACAAAGCTGCGCCCGTCGAAAATCAGCTCATCGGTTGCGCCGACGAGATTAAGATAGATGAGCGGGCTGCGCTGGCGACGAGCGTGATGGAGCCGCTGCGCGAGCACGCCCCGGCGGTACGGCGAAGCCGAGAGGGTAATGAGCACCTCG
>JANWXR010000159.1 GCA_025057205.1 Anaerolineales bacterium
GAAGCATGTGTGCCCCATCCGCTCCAGCACCGTCGCCCACTTGGCCGTTTCGAGAGAGACGCCGTCGGTGCCGGCGAAGCGGGTGGAGACGAAGCCGATGCGATGGGAGGTGGAGGTTGGGTTCATCCTGATTCGGTTCGAAAGGTTGCGGCAGGCCGGTGAACGTCACACAGACTCATCGGTTCAGGGGCCGGGCCTGCCGCCCGGCTCGGACGCAGGCGGCCAGGCGGGCAAGCCGACCTCAATGCCCTCGGCCTGAAGCGCCTCGACGGCGTAGCGGCGCATGGCCATCATCACTCCCCACTGTTTGCCCGGCAACGTGCGCGCCAGCAGCCGGACTTGCACCGACCAGTCCCGCAGGCCGACCCAGCCCTGCACCTGCGGCGCCTCGAGCAAATCGTCCTTGACCGCTTCGTCGGCGGCGACGCGGGCCGCTGCGGCCTCGAGGGCCGGCAGGACGCGGCTCATGTCGGCGTTGTAGCTCAGGCTGAGGTCCACCACGGCGCGCGACCAGCCGGCGGTGAGATTGGCGACCGTGCGCACATCGCCGTTCGGCACGACGTGCAGGCGGCCCTCCAGGTCGCGCAGGTGCGTGGTGCGCAGGGTGATGCGTTCCACCGTGCCGCTGGCCTCGCCGAGCCGAATCACGTCGCCGACCCGGTACTGGTCTTCGATCAGGATGAGCACGCCGCCGATCACGTCCCGGATGACGGCCTGCGCGCCGAGCGAGAGCGCCAGGCTGGCCACGCCCAGGCTGGCCAGCAGCGGCGCAATGTCAATGGCCAGCGCCTGCAACACCATCAGCGCCGCGATGATGAGCACCACAACGTGGACGGCGCTGCGGCTCATGGAGACCAGCGTCTTCAGGCGCGCGATTCGCTCCGCGTCGCGCTCGCGCTGTTCCAGCCGCCGCTCGATCAGCCGCGCCGCCCGGCGCAGCAGCCAGCCGGCGAACAGGCTGAGCAGCAGGATGAGGGCGATACGCAAAGCGGTTGCGACGGTCGAGGTGTTGAACAGGGCGTTCCAGTCCATGTCAAATCTACACTTCCAGCCACATCACCTGATATGGCGCGAGAGCCAAAGCGGCAGGGGCGACGCTCCGGCCCGTGACCAGGTCGCGCAGTTGACCCGGCGCTGTGGCCTCCCGCGAAAGGCGGACCGTCTGCGGCTGCGCGCTGACGTTGTGCAGGCACAGCACGCGCTGCGCGCCGTCGGGCGAGGTGCGCCGCACGGCGAAGACCGTCGGGCCGTAATCGAGGACCTCCTGCCGGCCATGCGGATGAAAGGCGGGCGAGGCTGCACGCGCGCGCAACAACTCGCGGTAGCGGGTGAAGACGTGATAGCGCAGAGAATTCGGGTCGGCCAGCTCGCGCTCTAACGCGGCGCGCTCGAACTTCTGCCGGTTGATGGTGCGATTGCGGCCCGTCCGCCTTACGCCCTCCGGCCAGCCGCGTGAGCCGAACAGGCTGTGGAAGTAGATGCCCGGCACGCCGACCAACGCCAGCAGGATGGCCTGCGCGCACAGGAAGCGGTCAATCTGCACCGCCGGCGGCTCAGCGCCGTTCGGGTTCGAGAGCGCGTCGAAGTAGTTGATGTTCAGCTCGTACGGGCTTTTCGTGCCGTCGCTGTTGTGCTTGTTGGAGACCAGCCCGCCGTGGGCGCGGGCGCGTGCGACCAGCGCCTCGATCTCGGCCTCGGGCAGGATGCCGCGTGCCGGGTTCAGGCCGATGCCGTCATGCGAGGCGAGGAAGTTGAAGAAGGTCACGCGGTCAGAAGGCAGGCTCAGGCCGGCGGCCCACTCCGAGAGGACGCGCGCCTCGCCGGTGTGCAGGGCGTGCAGGGTAAGCGGCGGCAGGGCGAAGTTATAGACGAGCTGCGCCTCGTTCGTCCCATCGCCGAAGTAGGAGATGTTGTCGCGGTGCGGGACGTTGGTCTCGGTGATGAGCCGGACGTGCGGGGCAACGTCGTCCAGCACGGCGCGGAAGAGCTGGATGACGCGATGGGTCTGCGGCAGGTGGATGCACGGCGTGCCGATCTCCTTCCACAGATAGGCAATCGCGTCCAGCCGGATGAACTCCGCGCCGCGCTCGGCATAGAACAGCAGCAGGTCTACAATCTCCAGCAGCACTTCGGGATTGGCGTAGTTCAAATCTACCTGGTCGTCGCTGAACGTCGTCCACACGGCGCGTTCGCCGGCGGCCGTGCGGAAGCGCGTGAGCAGCGGCAACGCGCGTGGGCGCACCACCATCGAGAGGTCGGGGTCGCCCTCCACCGTGACGAAGAAATCGCGGTAGCGCGGGTCATCGGCGAGGAAGCCCCGGAACCACTCGCTCTGCGAGGAGGCGTGATTGATGACAGCATCGAACATTATCCGGAAGCCGCGCAGGCGTGCCACGTCGTCCCACGTCCCCAGCGCCGGGTCTACCGCGCGATAATCCACCACCGAAAAGCCGTCGTCCGATGTCCACGGGTAGAACGGCAGGATGTGCACGCCGCTCACCACGCCGGCCAGATGGCGCGCGCAGAAATCGGCCAGCGTGCGCAGCGGCGCTTCGCCCGGCGCGGTGACCTGGTCGCCATAGGTGATGAGCAGCGCATCGCGCTCGGTGAGCGTCGTAGTGGAAGGCGTAGGGATTCGGCCTCGATACGCCTCCATCCGTTCACGCAGGCGCGCGAGCAGGCCGGGCGCGACTTCTGCGCCGTACAGCGCGGCGAGATGTTCCTGCAATCTTTCAGAACTTGTCACCAATACTTCCCTTTCGCTGTGAAAGGAGAGGCCAGGGCGGGCCATCCCATGCCCTCAGCCCTCGTCCGGCAACGTTGCATTGGCGCGCAGCGCCGCGTCGGGCTACGTCTCACCGAATTCGCCGGCATAGCCTGACCGACGGCGGCGGCTTGCAAGCTTACGGCGAATTCGGAGCGCCGGTGGTGAAAGCCATGATTCGTCAAGCCGACGATCTAAGGACAAGGTGCCTATCGCCGTCCCCAGGTGCGCCGCGTCGCAGCTCGGCAATTCGCCGCCTGCGAACAGGAAGCCCCATCCCAGCATGAGCGGCAACCAAAGAGGAAAGTTCACGCGCAACCCTCAACAATCGGGGGCAAGAACGCCGGGAAGTGAAACGGGCGTAGGCATCCGGATTCTACTCGCCCGAAGCCCCGGTTACCGTAGCTCTCGCATCACGGCCGACCAATGAGACTGTACCAAACGCCCGGCGCACGGTCAACATGCTTTCACCCATCACCCACTTTCGTGTTCATTCTCCTTCATTCGTGCTCATTCGTGTTCCCTTTATTCGTGTTCATTCGCGCAATTCGATGCCGAAAACCTGCATTGAATTACGCGAATTCCCCTCATTCGTGTTCCCCCATCTGTTTCCGACGGCCGCCTCGCCCACCGCTACGGCGCGGGCATCCACTGCCCTGCGCCAGTTGCCGGCCGACTTTGGCCTGGGACGCATCTGCCTTGGAGTGTAGACAACAGATTGTGACCTGGCCTGGGCGCGCAAAAGTTGGATAAGTGGAGATTAGCGATTGGTGATTGGTGATTGAAGATTGGAGATTGGAGATTGGAGAGTGTCCAAGTATCATTGGGACAGCGCCAATCTCTACTTTACTACTCTCCACTTTCTACTCACTCCATGTCCCAATTCGACCTCATCGTCATCGGTTCCGGCCCGGCAGGGGCAAAGGCTGTCGAAGAAGCTGCGCGCCTCGGCAAGACCGTCGCCCTGATCGAACGCGCGCCCCGGCTCGGCGGCAACGGCATCAACACCGGCACTGTGCCCTCCAAGACCCTGCGCGAGACGGCCTACTACCTCGCCGGCCTGCGCCAGCGCAGCGTGTACGGCGTCAACTTCTCCATTCAGCCGGAGTCGTCGCTGGGCGACTTCATGTACCGGCGGCAGGCCGTGTTGGAAGCCGAATGGGGCGTCATCCGCCGCAACCTGGAACGTTATCGCATCCAGATCATTCACGGCGAGGCCGCCCTTCAGGACGCGCACACCGTGCGGGTGAAGTATCGTGATGGCCGCACCGGCGACCTGACCGGCTCGGCCATCCTGATCGCCAGCGGCTCGCGGCCTCATCACCCTCCACAGATCCCCTTCAACGACCCACGCATCTTCGACGCGACCTCCCTGCCGAACATGGAGCGACTGCCGCGCTCGCTGGTCATCGTCGGCGGCGGCGTCATCGGCACAGAATATGCATCCATCTTTAGCGCGCTGGGCGTACAGGTCTCGCTGGTGGAGATGCAGGGCCGGCTGTTGCCGAT
>JANWXR010000015.1:0-5933 GCA_025057205.1 Anaerolineales bacterium
CGATGCCGTTCATCAGCATCAGCCCGAAGAAGCCGCCGGTATAGGTGCTGAAGTCGAAAGCATGGATGACGAACCAGTACTTGGCCGTCTCCAGCAGCCAGATGACGACCGAGGTGGCAAAGACCATGAAGATGCTGACGGGCGAGCGTAGCGCCTCCAGCCCGCTCCAGAACTTCACCAGGAAGGCGGTGAGGCGGCCCCGGATGCGGCCCGGCAGCAGCGGCTCGGCGAAGCGGTGATACAGGCCGAGCGACTGGTGCGGGAACATGGCCGCCAGCAAAAAGGCGATGAGCGCCGCGCTGAAGGCCAGCGTGCCCCAGAGCGCGAGGGTGCGGATGCTTCCTACGAAGCCCGAATCGCCGGAGAGCGCCGCCAGCCCGCCGAGGTTGAAAAACACGAACATCAGCATCACCACGCCGTCGAAGATGCGCTCGACGACGATGGTGGCCAGGCTGGCGCTGACCGAGACGCCGTGCTTGCGGCGCAGCACGAAGGCGCGCAGCACCTCGCCGGCGCGCGCCGGGAAGATGTTGTTGCCCATGTAGCCGATGGTCACCGTCGGGAACATGGCGTTGGTCGGGATGCTCTTGATGGGGCGGAGCAGGTAGTGCCAGCGCCAGGCGCGTGCCCAGACGCCGACGAAGTACACGGCGATGCCGGGCAACAGCCACCACAGATTGGCCGTCTGCATGGCCGCCCAGACTTCGGCGAGCTGCAGGCCGCGCTGGGCCAACCACAAAAACACGCCGCTGATGAGCACCCCCAACCAGAACTGCCACTTCTTCAAAAAATGCAACTCCTCGCGGCGCGCCTTGGACAAACGCTTCGTCTGTTTCCATCAGGTGGGTTAGCTGCGCCGCTCAATCATTGTGGTGCAAGGCCTGTTCCGTTGAACAGGCGTGGAAACGGCGGGCCCAAGCCCGCCGTCTCGCCGGTCAGGATTATACCAGCCGGGAAACCACGCGGGCGAGGCATTGCGCCTCGCCCGCGTGGTTTCCTATTCAGTTGGACGGACTCAGGCGGTCACCGGCTCAGGCAACATCGGATGCAGGAGCTGCTCCAGCGCCATGGTGTGGCTGCAGCGCCCGCGCAAAATGAAGTATTCGCAGTCGCAGTGGAAAACGCCGCCGTCGAACGTGACACGGTGGTCATTGTTGTCACCGTGAAAGGTCACTTCGAATTTCTCGAAGCGGAAGCGCTCGCGCTCCTGGGCGTAACGCTTGGCCTTCTCGATTTTGCCGATCATCCCATAGTCCATTGTGCAATCTCCTTTCGGTTCGCCGAGAAAAAGGGTGAACGAGAAACAAAAAGCACGCAGGCATAACGCCGTTGCGTGCTTATCCTTCGTATGCGGTTGGCGAAACTGCATCTCGGCTCATAGCCGTTTGGCCTCCGCGTTTGTTGGTAGCAGTATAAGGGGACTCTCGACAGGAGTCAACCGACGTTTGTCATACGCCGGCATGAGATTTTGATTAATGGACAAGTGTGAGGCCGGCGCTTGACATAGGGCTGCAACCGCTCAGCCGAACATCGCGCCGGTGCGTCATTCAAAACAGGCCAACTGGCCGAGCGGCGTGTTCCACTTGTTCCAACATGACGGCCAGCCACGAATAGACATGAAGCATCATGAAGGTTTTGTGCTTATTCGTGCTCATTCGTATCCCTTTGTGTCCATTCGTGTTCCCCCATGCCTGCTCAAGGAGGCTGGTTTCCCCACATGAATTTCGCAAAGTCCAGCTGATCGAAGATGGTGGTCGGGCCGATGAACTCGCGCAGGATGGAGTTGCTGGGCACCACGTCTGCCGGCGCGGGTCGGAACCACTTGAGGAAGGAGAGCAGCCGGTTAGCTTCGACGTATTCAGGCGTCTCCGGGCGAACCTGCAGCAGCAGCGGCTCGGCCAGCGGGCGCAGCACGGCCAGCTCATGCACCAGCGCCGAGTTGAAGATGGCGTCGCTGTTTTCCTGAAAAGGGAAGATGTGCAGGCGTTCGCCGCGCGTCACCGAGGGCCAGCGGCGCAGCGTGTCGGCGGCGGTGTAGCCGCGCGTGGCGGCGTCGCGCACGATGCGGCGCAGCAACCGCGAATCGGTGGTGCTGACGCGGTTGTGCCGGTCGAGGTTGAGCTGGGTCAGCGCCGAAACGTACACGCGGTAGACGCTCTCTGGTGGCAGGTTCGGTGCCAGCGCCGGGTTCAGGCCATGAATGCCCTCCACCACAATCACGTTGTCCGGGCCGAGTTTCACCTCGCGGCCTGCCTCGCGCCGGCCGGTGCGGAAGTTGTAGTGCGGCAGTTGCACGGTCTCGCCCGCCGTCAGCCGCAGCAGGTGCTCGTTGAACAGCGCCACGTCCACCGCACGCAGGCTCTCGAAGTCATAATCGCCGCTCGGCTCGCGCGGGGTGCGCTCGCGATCCAGAAAGTAGTCGTCAATGCTCAGCGGGAAAGGCCGCAGCCGGTTGGCGAGCAGTTGCACCGACAGGCGTTTGGCGAACGTAGTCTTGCCGGAGGCCGACGGCCCGGCGATGAGCACTACCCGTATTCGGTCGTGGTGGGCGGCGATGTCGGAGGCGATGGCGGCCAGGCGCGCTTCATGCAGCGCCTCCGAGACGAGCGAAATCTCCGGCAGGCGGCCGGCCAGGATGGCGTCGTTGAGCGCGCCGGCGCTGCGGATGCCCAGCCGATCTAGCCAGTCGCCCGCCTCCTCGAAGACTTTGAACAGCTTGGGATACGGCTCTACTGGAGGCATCTTCTCCGGCTGAGACGAGCGCGGGAATTGCAGCAGGAAGCCGGGCGGGAAGGCGTGCAGGGCGAAGTGGCGCAGCACGCCGGTGGACGGCGCGAGGTAGCCATGCATGTAGTCGAGCCGGCCATTGAGGGAGTAGAGCATCACCGTGTCTTCAGGCCGATGGGCCAGCAGGCGGGCAGTATCGGTCTCGCCGCGTTCCTCGAACAGGCGCACTGCTTCGGTCGTCGGCAGGGTAAGGCGGGTGAAGGGCAGATTGCGCTCGACCAGTTCGCGCATGTGCGCGGCGATCCGGTCTAGCTCGGCCTGGGTGAACGGTGGCCGGCCGGCGACCTCGCAATAGTAGCCGCTGCCGGTGGAGGCCGAGTGTTCGACGAGGACGGTGGCTTCCGGGAACAGCTCCGCTGCGGCGACGACGAGCAGGCAAACCAGCGAGCGCCGGTAGATGTGCAGACCGTCGGTGTCGGCCAGGGTCACCGGGCGCACATCGGCGTCGGCGGTGAGGGGCTTGTTGAGTTCGGTGAATTTGCCACGCACCACGGCGGCCATCGCCGGCAGGTCGCCGGGGCGGGCAGCGGCGCGCATGATCTCGACCAGCGGCGTGCCGGGCGGGGCCTCAAAGATGCGCCCGTCGGGGAAGCGCGCCTGCACCGTCTCGCGCGGCCTGCCAGGGCGGATCAAATCCGTCGTAGACATGCTGTTAGGTTTCGGCCTTATGCTTGCCCCCGGCGGTAAGGCACGACAACGGAGATGTCGGGCATGGGATAGTGGCGCACGTTGCATGTGAAGAGTGCCGAGCCGGTAGCGCGTGCGGTGGCAGCAACAAGCGCATCGCCCAGGTCAATTCGATTTGTGCGTGAGTAACGGTTGAGGTATCCCCCAGCGATTCGGGCGATGGTTTCATCAATCGCCAGAGCTTGAAATAGCGAAAGCAGAGCTTCTGTCGCTTCTTCTTCACCGGGTCGCACTCCGGCCAGCACTTCGGCCACGGTAACCGCTGAGATGATCAGCGTTTCACCAGTCAACAATTCGCTCTGAATAAAATCTGTGGCCTGGGGAACGCGATGAAAGTGATCAATCAGAATATCAGTGTCAATGACTTTCGGCATCCGACGCATCCCTTTGACCTAAATCGCGTAACCGGCGGCCAGGGCGCAAAGCGTTGACATACTCAATGCCCTCTTCAGGCACATCCGCTCGCCCAGCCCACAGCCCTGCTGTTTGTTCGAGGATCTCCAGCGCGCGCGTCTTTGGTATCAAAGTGATAGCGCCTGACGCGTTCGCCACAACGATGACTTCGTCGCCTACCCGCAATGAGGTGCGGAAGTTGTCGGGAAGCGTGATGCGGAAACCCGGCTCAATCTGGATGACCATTTCTGCCTGCCTTGCTATTCAACGGCGAGTCCACTGCAAAAAGGATGTTTCACCGCCGAGATCGCAGAGCGCGCGGAGAAATCAAAAAAGAACTCTTCGCTCTCCGCATTCTCTGCGGTGCGTTTTTTAGTGCACTCGACAGTGACTTTGCCACATCTCTTCAAGGCCGTCAACGTAGAGCTGTCAACGGCGCGCTCGGAATTGGCTCTACGCCAATCGCCAGTTCGGTAGCGCGTCAATGTCGAGCGCGTCGCGCTGGCCGGCCAGGTAGCGGAAGTTGGCGGCGGCGGCAATCATAGCGGCGTTGTCGGTGCACAGACTGAGCGGCGGCACACGCACCGGCACAGGCGCGAGCCGGGCAAACGCTTCACGCAGCGCGGTGTTGGCGCTGACGCCGCCGGCCACGAAAATCTCGGTGGCGTTGTAGGCTTTGGCCGCAGCTACAGTCTTGCCCACCAGCACCTCGACGACGGCGGCCTGAAAACTGGCCGCCAGGTTGCGCACCTCCATCGGGTCGAGCTGCACATCGCTCGCCAGCAGCGGCCTGCCGTAGGGCTGCTTCTTCACTTCGTACAGCACCGCCGTCTTCAGGCCGCTGAAGGAGAAGTCCCACGTGCCGTCCAGCCATGGCCGCGCGAACTTGTAGGCTGCGGGGTGACCGTCGCGCGCAGCCCGCTCGATCTCCGGGCCGCCGGGGTAGCCCAGGCCGAGCAGCCGCGCCACTTTGTCGAAGGCCTCGCCGGCAGCGTCATCCAGCGTGCCGCCCAGCCGCTCGTACCGGCCGTGGTCGTGCATCAGAATCAGCTCGGTGTGGCCGCCGGAGACGATCAGGACGACGACGGGGAACTGCACTTCGGGCGCGCCCTCCACCAGCCAGAGCGAGTAGACGTGGCCCTCGAGGTGGTTGATGCCGAGGAGCGGCAGGCCGCGCCCCAGCGCCAGCCCCTTCGCCACGTTGAGGCCGACGACCAGCGAGCCGGGCAGGCCGGGGCCGCGCGTGGCCGCAATCGCATCAATATCGCCCAGGCCGACGTGCGCTTCGTTCAGTGCCGCCTGCACCACCGCGTAAATCACCTCGATGTGCATGCGCGAAGCGACCTCGGGGAAGACGCCGCCGTATTGCGCATGGCTGGCCGCCTGCGAAGCAATGACGTTCGACAGGATGACTCGCCCGTCGGCCACTACGGCGGCGGCGGTTTCGTCGCAGGACGTTTCGAGGGCGAGGATGCGGGGCATGAAGAGAAAAGAAGAAGGAAGAAGAAGGATGGGGTGACTCCTTCCTACTTCCTCCTTCCTACTTCCTTGACCGTGAGAACCAAATCCATTGGATACTTCGCCAGCACTTCGAATTTGAGCGTCTCCGGATTGAGCCAGACGCTGTCCTCAAGGCGCACGCCGAAGCCGCCCTTGGGGTGATCAGGGTAGTACAGCCCCGGCTCGACGGTGAAGACCGCGCCGGGCAGCAGCTTTGCTTCGTTGCCTTCGTAGTCGCTCAGGCTCGGCCACTCGTGCACGCTCAGCCCCAGCCCGTGCCCCAGCGAGTGAACGTAGCCGCAAGTGGTCTCCGGGTCAGATTGAATCGTCGGGTGCCCGCGCGATTCGAAGAAGTCGCAGGTCATTTTCTGGTATTCGCTCGCCAGCGTGTTGGGCCGGAAGGCTTTAAGCGCGCGAGTGTAGGCGGCGTGCACGTCCTCGTAGGCGGCCAGCACATGGTCGGGCGCATAGCCCAGGCACCAGGTGCGGGTGAAGTCATAGCAGTAACCGCCGCCCGGCTCGGCGGGGAAGATGTCGAAGACGATGGTCTTGCCGAGGGTGAGGGG
>JANWXR010000015.1:6029-18329 GCA_025057205.1 Anaerolineales bacterium
TGTGATGAACTCCTGCGTCTCGGCCACCACGGCCAGCGTCTTCTTCGCCACGGCGCGGATGCGTTTGATCTCGGCGGCGTCCTTGGTGCCGCGCGCCAGGCTGAACAGGTTGTCGCCGACCTCGCCCACGATGGTGACGCCGAGCCGGCTGCGGTTGAGGGCGCTGAGCAGGTGATAGGCCGCACCGGCGTCGCGCAGGCCGTAGGCGGCCACGGTTCCCTTCACGCCGGCCTCGGCCAGCATCTTGCCGTAGTAGCGCACCAAGGCCCGCGTCTGGTCGCCCTTTTCCTCTTTGAGGATTTCGCGGAAGCGATATTGGCTGGTGTCCACCACGCGCAGGCCGGATTTGGCGGCTTCGTCGCGCTCCATGCCGTTGACGAACAGGATGGGCGCTGCGCCGCGCTTCTTGATGAGCACGCTGCCCGCGCCGATGGAGACGCCGTTGGCCAGGTAATACATCGGCGGGTTGTGCGGCCCCGGCCCCATGACGAGCAGGGCGTCGAAGCGGCGGCTCTTCATCAACCGGTCGAGGTCACTCTTCACACATCTCTCCTTTTCGGGACGGCAGACCGCCGACGGTTGATCGCGGTCTGCTGTTTGTCGTCAGCGGTCACTTCAGGCGCCGGCGCAGCTCGTCCCGCTGTCTGAGCAGGCGCTGCTGCATCTCGTGCTCGCCTGCCCACTCGGCATACTCCACGCGCTCCTCCAGTTCGGCGTTTTGCAGTTTGGCGTAAAATGCCTCCGAGTCCATGCCGAACTCTTCCTCGAAGCGTTTGAGTCGGCGATTGACCATCTCCAGACTGTGCTCGATGCGCCGGAGGAAGGCCCGCAGCGCTTTTTCATCAGTATCGGGGGGCAGGTTCTCGAAGCTCATCGTCTTCACGTTTCAGGTGCCAAATGCCAGGTGACAGGTGTCAAGTGCTACGTGTCAAGTGTCAAGTAGGCGCCTGGCGCATTGGGTAGTTTACACCGCGACGCTCTCGTGCAAAACCGGCGCGTGTACACCGCGCAGGCCCTCGGCCTCCAATGAGGCCTTGAGCGCTGCCGCAGCTTCCGGCTCGCCGTGGACGAGGAAGACGTTTTTCACACGCGGCTTGAGGGCTGTCGCCCACCGGAGCAGCAGGTCACAACCGGCGTGGCCGGATAGCCCGTTGATGGTGGCGACCTGCGCGCGCACTTTGTACCACTCGCCGAAGATTTTCACCTGAGGCTCGCGCTCGGCGAGGCGGCGGCCCAGCGTGTGAGGCGCTTGCCAGGAGACGATGAGCACGGTGTTGCGCGGCTCCTCGATGTTGTGTTTGAGATGGTGCAGGATGCGCCCGACCTCGGCCATGCCCGAAGCGCTGATGATGATGCACGGCCCGCGCACGTCGTTGATGGCCTTGCTCTCCTCCACCGAACGGGTGTATCTCAGCGATTTGAAGCCGAAAGCATCGCCGTTCTCCTCGAGCAGGCGGCGCGTCTCCGCATCGAACAGCTCCGTGTGCGCTTTGAAGACCGCTGAGACGTCAACGGCCAGCGGGCTGTCCACGAAGACGGGGATGGCGGGGATCTCGCCTGCCCGGATCATCTTGTTGAGGTAATACACGATTTCCTGCGTGCGGCCTACGGCGAAGGCCGGCACGATGATCTTGCCGCCACGTGCCACCGTCGCCTGCACCAGCGCGCGGAACTCCTGCTCTGCCTCCTCCGGCGGGCGGTGGACCTTGCGCCCGTAGGTGCATTCCATGATGAGGTAGTCCACGTCCTGTAGGAAGACGGGGTCGTTCAGAATCGGCAAGCCCAGCCGGCCCAGGTCGCCGGAGAAGGCCAGGCGGAGCTTGCGACTCTTCTCTTCAATGTCGAGCACGACCATGGCTGAGCCGAGGATGTGGCCGGCCTCGCGGAAAGTGCAGACGATGCCGGGCGCGACCTCGAAGGGCCGATCCAGCGGATGGGTGCGGAAGAGCGCCAGCGCTGCTTCTGCGTCCTCTTCGGTGTACAGGGCTTCCGCGTCCGGCGCATCGCCGCGCTGCACAGCTTTGCGGTTGTAGAACTCCACGTCCGATTCCTGAATGCGCGCTGCGTCGCGCAGCATGTACTCGCACAGGTCGCGCGTGGCCGGCGTGGCGTAGACGGGGCCGCGGTAGCCCTGTTTGGCCAACGAGGGCAGGTTGCCGGAGTGGTCAATATGCGCGTGTGAGAGCACCACTGCGTCAAGCTTTTGCGGGTCGAAGCGGAAGGTCTGGTTGCGAGCGCGGGCCTCGGCGCGCCGGCCCTGGTACAGGCCACAATCGAGCAGGATGCGCCGGCCATTGACCTCGACCAGATGCTGTGAACCGGTGACGGTCTGCGCTGCGCCGTGGAAGGTGATTTGCATAGAGGTTTTTTGTTGCAGTGTGAGTGGAGCGTATTGGGTATTGCGTATTACGTATTGCGTGTTGCGTAGGGAATGTGATACGCAATATGCACTACGCAATACGCGGCACGTATCACTTGTCCGCCAGAACTTCCAAAATCTCTGCACCGTACATCTGCCGGCGCCAGGGGCCGAGGTGTTCCAGTGAGGCCAGATCGGCAGTGGTGCGCGGCACGCGGCGGGCCAGCTCCCAGAGCGCCTCGCGCGGCACGATCACGTCGGACTCGACGCCACGCGCCTGGGCTTTTTGTCGCCGCCACCGGCGCAGCTTCTCGAAGCGCTCACGCACTTCGTCCGGCTTCGGCGCCGATCTGGGGCGACGCGCCGGCGGAGCGGCCAGCCCGCGTTTGACGGCGGCCAGCAGTTCCTCGCCGTGTCGCGCAATTTGCCCCGCGGTCATGCCGAACACGCCGCGCAGGTCTTCTTTGCGTTGCGGGGCTTGTTTCGCCAGCGCCACAAGCGTTGCATCGCTCATCACCTTGAAGGGCGGCACATCGTGGCGCCGGGCCTGCCGGTCGCGGTAGAGAAACAGCTCGTTCAGGATGGCGGCCTGACGCGCATCGAGGTCGTGCGCGCCGCTGACGCGCCAGAAGGCGTGCGGGTCGGGCGTTGTTGTCTCCGGCTTCAGCCGCGCCAGCCGGTCAAACTCTTCCTGTGCCTCTGCCAGGCGTCCGGTCTGGGTCAGCTCGGCCAGCAGCAAGTCGCGCAGTTGAAACAGGTAGTGCGTATCCAGCCGCGCATAATCCAGCTGCTCGGCGGAGAGCGGACGTTTGCCCCAGTTGGCCCGCTGATGCTTCTTGTTCATTTTGACGCCGAAGTGCTGCTCGAGCAGTGCGGCCAGCCCGGTCTGTGTCCAGCCGAGGGTGCGTGCGGCCACCATCGTATCGAACAGGTTGGCGAACTCGAAGCCGTAATCACGCTTGAGGCTGAGTATGTCATACTCGGCGGCGTGAAAGATTTTCTGTTGCTGTGGGTTGGCGAAGAGCGGGGCCAACGGGCGCACATCGGCGCGCAGCGGGTCTACGATGTAATCGGCCTGCGGCGTTGAGAACTGGATGAGGCAGACGCGCTCGCGGTAAACGAACAGGCTGTTGGACTCGGTATCCACGGCCAGCGCCGGCTCGGCGGCCAGCACCTTCATCAGCGGCGCTACGTCGGCGTCAGCTTCGATGAGATGGGGCGGGGGGAGGAGGCCGGACATACGCCGCCCATTATCCGCGAAAGGGCGCACAACTGAAAGGTGGGGCCGTAGGGTTGGTCGAGGGAAGGAGGGTAGGGCTGCGGGTGCAGTTGTGAGCTTGGCGCGAAGACGCAGTGAATGGGAGGCGCTGCCTCCCTATCCAAATGGGTCACCGTTGCGCGGCGTTTATAATGTTGGGATAAGGAAAACGAAAAATGAACCCCGGAGACAAGCCATGCTCGCCAAAGCCCGTGAAATCAAGCCCTTCATCGTCAACCTGCGCCGCGCCATCCACCGTCGCCCAGAGCTGGGCTTCGATGTGCACGAGACGGCGGCGCTGGTCGCGCGCACGCTTGGTGAGCTGGGGATCGAGGCGCAGACCGGCGTTGGCAAGACGGGCGTGGTTGGCTACCTCGGCGAGGCCGGCGGGCCGGTGGTCGGCATCCGCGCCGATATGGATGCGTTGCCGATCCTCGAGGCCAATGACGTGCCGTACAGATCGGAGATTGCGGGCCGGATGCACGCCTGTGGCCACGATGCGCACACTGCCATGTTGCTCGGCGCGGCCCGGCTGCTCACGCAGGAGAAGTTCAAGGGACAGATCCGACTTTTGTTTCAGCCGTCGGAAGAGGATTTCGACACGGAGGGTGTCAGCGGCGCGCCGCGCATGATCGCCGACGGCGCATTGCAGGGCGTGCAGCGCGTCATTGCCCTGCACGTGGACGGCATGCTGGAGACGGGCAGCATCGGCATCGAAGCCGGCAAGGTCGCGGCAGCGGTAGATACGTTCCGGGCGACGATCACCGGCAAGGGCGGTCACGGCGCGCGCCCGCACGTCGCGCTCGACCCGATCTGGCTGACGACGCAGGTGCTCAACGCGCTCTACGCCGTGCCCTCGCGCCGCATTGACCCGTTGGAGCCAAACGTGCTGACGGTGGGTATTGTGCAGGCCGGCACGGCGGAGAACGTCATCCCGCCTTCGGTCTATCTCGAAGGCACGCTACGTAGCATGGAAGCGGAGACGCGCGCCGCGCTGCATGCCGAGGTCGAGCGCTGCCTGCACATTGCGCGGGCGTTGGGCGGCGATTACCAGCTGGAGATTGTGCGCGGCTACCCGCCGATGTTCAATGATGCGGGCGTGTGCGAGGTGATCGGGCAGGTGGGCCGTGACCTGTTGGGCGAGGGCGGCCTGGCACCGCGCGAGCCGACGATGGGCGCTGAAGACTTCAGCTATATGCTTGAGCTGGCGCCGGGCGCGATGTTCCGCCTGGGCGTGCGCCAGCCCGGTGGCCCGCCGCGCTACGTCCACACGCCCGACTTTGACATTGACGAGGATGCGCTGCCGATCGGCGCGGCTATGCTGGCTGAGACGGCGCTGCGGTTACTGCGGGAGCTGGAGCGCTGAAATTGCTGAGAGCGCTGAAGCCGCTGAGACGATTCCTTCAGCGTTTTCATCCTTTTCAGCGCTTTAGCGAGCTTACGACCGTCCGAGCTTCTCTTCCAGGCGGCGTTTGACCTGCGGCCACTCTTCTGCAATTACGCTGTAGAGCACAGAAGAGCGCACATAGCCGTCCGGCAAGATCATGTGGTTGCGTAGCACGCCCTCGCGCATCGCGCCCAGTCGCTCGATGGCGCGCTGCGAACGCTCGTTGCGCACATCGGTCTTGAGTTGCACGCGGATACAGCCGAGAGTCTCAAACGCATGTTTGAAGAGCAGGTATTTGCTCTCGGTATTGACCGCGGTGCGCTGGTAAGCCACGCCGTACCACGTGCCGCCGATCTCTAGCCCGTGATGTTCCCGGCGGATGTCCATGTAGCGTGTCGCACCGATGGCCTTGCCGGACTCCAGATGAATCACGGCGAAGGGCAGGTCGGTGCCGTGTTGCTGGCGTTCGAGCAAGTCTCTGATCCAGGCGCGCATCCGCGCTTCGGTGGTGACAGGGCCGTAGGGCATGTAAAGCCAGATGCTCTCATCGGCGCCGGCCTGAGCCAGGTCGAGCGTATGCTGTTCGGAGAGCGGTTCGAGCCGGACAAATCGGCCTGTGAGGGTGATGGGGGCAATGTTCATGAGGGAACTGATTGAAGTGCAGCCTGGCTATGGTGTAACCTAATGCCGGAGTCTGCCCTAGCAGGGGTAATTACGTCTCCTTGCCGGGGCCGGCGAAAAATTCCCGATCTTTCGGTGTATCCCACAGGCTCAAATAGGAGTAAGATGATTACAGGCAGGCGACGGATTGGCCGTTACCATCACTCTAGCACGAACGGAGGCTCGATGAACGCCCTGCTTGACCTCACCACTTCCAACACAACTTTCTTACAGGCTGCGCTGGAAGCTATGCCGGCGAACGAGGCTCAGGCCGCTTACGTCCGCTGGTTGCGTTATCAGGAAGCTTTTGGCTCTATCCCCACCATCATCTGAACGGCGCTGACTCTGACACACGAACAGGCCTTGCTTAGATAGCTGGGCGCCAGCGCAGTGCTGATCAAGCCCTATTCGCTACGCAGTCTGGCTCAAACCATTCAGTCTCTGCTTCCAGCCGGCAACGGCCAACGACCTCTGTATCCTACCAGCTGAGTCAAACGTGGCAGCGCTGCCTCGGCAGACGCCGGTCACGTCCGTCGCATCGGACTAATAGGCGCGTGCGAAGATAGCTTGCTGCCTTGTCGGGCGGCCTGTATAAAAGCAGATTCCTTCGCCGTCCGGCTGTTCCAGCGGCAGGCAGCGTACGGTGGCCTTCGTCTCCTCCTTGATGCGTGCTTCGTCCTCGCGGCTACCGGCCCACCAGACACGTGCCCAGCCCTTTTCCACCACTTCTTTGAATTCGGCGTAATTCTTCGGCTCATAGGTGTTCGCCTTGCGAAAGGCCAGCGCGCGCTCGAACAACGCCGCCTGAATTTCCATCAGCGCCTCGGCTACATGTGAGGCAATGCCCGTCTGCGGCACGCTGCTTTTGCCGGCCTTGCCCGGCCGGTCGCGGCGGGCGAGTGCCACCGTCCCTGTTTCCACATCCTTCGGCCCGATCTCGATCCGCAGTGGCACGCCGCGCATCTCCCAATCGTTGAATTTGAAGCCGGGACTAACCGTGTCGCGGTCATCCACCTTGACACGCAGACCCGCGCCGAGCAGTTCTGCCTTCACCTGCTCGACGGCGGCCAGCACCGGCCCTTGCTCCGCGTCGTTCCTGAAGATGGGCACGATGACGACCTGCCAGGGCGCCAGGTGCGGCGGCAGGATCAGGCCCTGGTCATCGCCATGGGTCATGATGATGGCGCCGATGATGCGCGTCGAGAGGCCCCACGAGGTCGTCCAGCAGTATTGCAGCTCGTTATTGCGGTCGAGGTACTGAATGTTGAAAGCGCGGGCGAAGTTCTGGCCGAGGTTGTGTGACGTGCCGGATTGCAGTGCCTTTGTGTCACCCATCATCGCTTCAATGGTGTACGACTTGAGCGCGCCGGCAAACTTCTCGCTCTCGGTCTTCAGACCCTTGACCACCGGCAGAGCCGCCTCGTTGAGCGCGAAGTCCTCGTACACGTTGAGCATTTGCAGCGTCTCGGCCTCAGCTTCTTCGTAGGTGGCGTGAGCGGTGTGGCCCTCCTGCCACCAGAACTCTGCCGTGCGCAGGAAGAGCTTGGTGCGCAGCTCCCAGCGGACCACGCTGTTCCAGAGGTTGATGAGCACCGGCAGGTCGCGGTAGCTTTTGATCCACTTGGAATAGGCATAGCCGATGATGGTTTCGGAAGTGGGCCGGACGACGAGCGGCTCCTCCAGCTCTTCGCCGCCGCCGATGGTGACCACAGCCAGTTCGGGTGAGAAGCCTTCGACGTGCTCCTTCTCGCGGTCGAGGAAGGACTTGGGGATGAACATCGGAAAGCCGGCGTTGACGTGGCCGGTGGCTTTGAAGCGACGGTCGAGCGCTTGCTGGATGTTCTCCCACAACGTCCAGCCGTACGGCTTGATGATCATGCAGCCGCGCACCGGGGCGTAATCGGCCAGATCGGCGCGCAGCACAAGCTGGTTGTACCACTCGCTGAAATCTTCGGTGCGGGAGGGTAGTTTCTCGCCAGACATGCAGGCTCCGGATTCTTGATTTCAGATTTTCGATTGCTGATTGAAGACCGGGTCGAGAGGCTGTCTCGCTACAGTCGGGCAATCGAAAATCCAAAGTCACAAATATAGCACGGGGCGCAGGCGGCGATTGGCCGCATCCAACACCGGGCGCAGCCAGATGTCACGGAAGCGGGCTTCGTAGTGGGGAAAGTCGTCCGGCGGCAGGTTGGCAACCCAGCTAAGCATATCCTGGATAAAGCGCCACATCAAGGCATGATCGAGCAATTCGGCCCATTCATCGTCCGACCAGGCGACGCCGACGCGGGTGCGTATCTCGGCGCGATACAGCTCCAGCAGCGCTTCCGGCGGCAGGGGTGGCTTGGCCTGCGCCTCGGCCTGTTTCCAGCAGCAGGCATTAACAAACGTGACCAGGTCAAGCACACCCGGCCCGACGCCGGCTAACTGCCAGTTGAAGACTATTGTTTCATCCTCTTGCAAGTATATGTTGCTCGGCTGGAAGTCGCCGTGTAACAGCGTGGCCGGCACAGCGCGCAGGCGCTCGGCTAGCAGCTCCGCCTGGGTCAGCATCTGGCCCAGCCCCGTGAGCACCTCCAGCGAACCGGTGATGAGGGCCGGCCGATTGTCCACCACCATCTTCTCCATCGCGCCGACGGCGGAGAGCACATAGACTTCAAAATCGGTGGCGAGGGGACGGGCAAGCCATGGATACACAGCTAGATCGTCGCTCAATCCCCAAAAGCGCTCGTGGATGGAGGCCAGGGTGCGAATGGCGCGCTCGTAGTCTGCTGCCGACCAAGCGGCCGGATCCAGCTCCGGCAGCACGGACTCCAGCACCAACCAGCTTCCGGCGTTATCGGCGGCGATCAGGGCCGGCATTTGCACGGGGAGTTGCGAGGCCAGTGAGCGGTAGACGCCCACTTCGCGCAGGCCGTTGCCGGCCAGGCCGACGCGCAGCTTGCCGCCCGGCTCCTTCACCAGGCAGTCTATGGTCATGGTGCGGCCCCGATACCGGCCCCCTAACATACTGCCGGCCACGTACTCAACGCGCGCGCCGCGCACGTCCGAAGGCGCCAGCGAGTTGGCCGGGTGTGGCAGGGGCTGTTCATGAATAGCGGTGACCTGCAGCGACGAGTCGCCAAAGTAGCGGCGCAGGCCGGCAGTTAGTTGAGCTTTGGTGAAGGGCCACATACGGAGAACCGGGCGCACGGCGAGGCGGCCGGCACAATCATTCTAAACGGATTCGGCGGCAGCGTGGGCTTGATCGTCGCCGGCGAGGGCGCGTACGAACTCCTCTGCGGCCTGGCCTGGCTCCACCAGATTCGCCTTGCCCTGCCCCACCAGGTAATGGCGGTGGTCGAGCACCCACAGGTACAGGTCGGCCTCGGTGCGGCCGGGAAAGGCTTGCAGGATGCCGGACTCGCGAATGACCTTGACGATGGGCAGGTAAACGGTATCGTACCAGTGAGCGACGGCTTCCGCTTCGCCAATGTCGCGCTGGAACTCCAGGCCCATGAAATAGCGATGTACGGCGATGTGTTCCAGCATGCGGTCGTAGCCGCCCAGGATGGTGACCGCCAACTGCGCTTCGGGCCGCACTCGGTCAATCGCAGTGCGCTCGAGGAACTCCACCTTCTCACCGAGGATTTCTAGGTCTTCGGGGGCGATCTCGGCGGTGACGGGCACGCGCACGGCGCACTCGCGCACCTCGGCCTCGATGGTTTCTTGCCCCTTCTCGCGGGCGACGGAGACGCGATGGTGGCCGTCCACTACAAAGTAGACCTCGCCGACTTTGTAGAGCAGGACAGGAGGTAAGCTGATGTCCTGGTACCAGGCGCGATTGACCTTCTGCCAGCGCTCGGACAGGAAATCCTGCTTAGGCAGGAAGGCGCGGTCGAAGTCCCGATAGCGGTCCACACTGCCGATGATTTGGGCGATGGGCACGGTCTGCACGCCGCGATAGATAGGGCCGCCGAGGCGCAGCTTTTCGCGCACTTCGCTGTACGCCAGCAGCTCGTTGCGCCGGCCGGTGAGGAAGGCCAGCAGCTCGCGGAAGAGCGCCTTGAGCCGCGCTGCGGTGAAGTCGGCCTGTGTGCGCCAGTGCAGGTCGGGCTTGTCATACATAGTTCTGGTCGAAGTCAATCAACCGATACGGATAGACGTTGAGCACCTGGGTCTCTTTATACCGTGTCGCGGTGATGGCGTCGTTGCGATAGACGTGGGAATGGCCGTGCAGCAGGAAGCGGGGGCGAAAGCGGTCCATCAGCGTGAGAAAAGCCTCGAAGCCGATATGCGCCCGGTCGCCGCTCTCGTGGATGCCGCGCGGCGGCGCATGGGTGATGAGCACGTCCAGGTAACGCCCGTAGCGCACCCGATTGGCCAGCAGCGTCGGGGTCAGGCTTAGGAGGCGCCGGTTCATCTCGGCCTGGGTGTATTGGTGCAGGCCTTCTTCGTTGTAGCGAATGGAGCCGCCCAGCCCAGCCAGCAACAGGTCGCCGCCGGCAAGTCGAACGTGCACGCATTTCGTTTCGATGTCCTCGCATCCTTCGGCCCGATTGATAATGCGGCCATCGCTTAGGTACTGGAACGGCTTATCGTGGTTGCCGTGAATGTAATACAACGGCTTGCCGATCACCGTGACCATGAATTCCAGATAGAAGAAGGGCAGGTCGCCGCAGCCCAGGATGACATCCACATCCCCAAAACGTTCCCGAATCTCCGGGCGGTAGAGCGATTCCACGACTTCGTCGCTGAGCGCCAGGATTTTCATTCACACATAGGGGGAACGCCGGCCCGCGCTCGCCCGGCCCCGTGAGTTGCTTTGCCTTGTCGGTTCACAGGTCGGTTCACCACTCGCGTCCGTAGTTGACGCGCAATTTTTCCAGGATGGCCTGCTCCAGATCAACGCCGGTGAGGCTGGCCAGCTGCAGCAGGTACAGCGCCACGTCGGCCAGCTCTCCGGCGAGTTTATCGGGTTCTGCCGTTTCGCGCCATTGGTAAAGTTCGAGCACTTCGGCGGCCTCGATGGCGAGCGAGGCCGCTAAGTTGCGCGGCGTCTGCGGGCGCGGGCTGTCCGGCGCGTACCAGCCTTTGGCCGCAACGAAGTCGTGCATATGCTGGGTCAGTTCGGTCAGGGTCATAAAAAAACCGGCCCCGGTGTCGGCGGAGCCGGCGATGAATTCGGCAGGGAGAAGGAGGCGGCTAGACGGGCTTCTTGTTGCGTGGCGCGCGTTTGGACGAAGCAGTTTTTTTGGCCGGCGCTTCTACCGTAACGACGGAATTGTCGCCGCCGTACTGATTGGGCACATAGGCGTCGGCGGCCCAGTCGTTGTGCCACTGGTTCTTGTTGTCGTAATAGCGGAACTGATACGTGCCCGGCGCCAGCGGCACGGTCACGCTCCAGGAGCCGTCGGCGCCGCGCTCCATCGGGTGGGAGTTGATGCTCCAGTTGTTGAAGTCGCCCGCCAGGTAGAGCGCATCCACATCTTCGAGTGCGGGCATGGTGAAGGTGACTTTGGCTTTGCCACGCACCACTTTGCCTTTGGTTAGCATCGAACGTCTCTCCTTTTCTCCTTTTTGAAACAGCTGATAGAGATTATAACAGGCCGCCCGCAAAATTCTTTTGAGTTTCGCTTAATTGGGCGGGCCGACTCGATGGTGCTTGTGCAATGGTAAGGAGCGGAGATAGGGGATTGGAGACTGCGGCGGCAAGCTTCAGCCCGGCGCTCACTCCAGGAGCTGCGTGCGCAGGCGCTCGAGCGTCCCTTCGGTCAGGCCGGCGGCGTTGCGGAGGTACCGATCTATGGAGCCGTACTCGGCGCGCAGGTGGGCGAAGAGGCGTTGCAGATAGGCGGCATTGACGGTCATGGCAGGCCGCACTTCGTTCTCGGTGAGGCCGAGCGAGGCCGTGCGCTTCAGGTCATGGCGGGCGGCGCGGAGGATGCGTTGATAGTGCGCGTTGCTCAACGCATAGTCGGCGAAGATAAGGTCGTCGGCGACGCCGAGCAGGTGCAGCAGCAGGGCGATGACGATACCGGTGCGGTCTTTGCCCGCCGTGCAATGGATGAGCGCGGGCAGCGCATCCGGCGCGGCCAGGCGTGTGAGCACCGCGCCCAGCGCTTCGGCGCGCGTCGTCGCCAGGCGGATGTAGCTATCGGCCACGACCTCGTCCAGGGCATCGCGCCGGAAAATCAGTGTATGCAGCCATTCCCGCAGAGGGGTGGGGGCGTTGGTGGGCAGGTGCACGTACACCAAGCCGGGGGTTGGCGGCAGACGGTCGGGCTGGCGCTCGATTTCTTCCGCGGCGCGCAGGTCGCAAATCAGGCGCAGGTTGAGCGCGGCCAGGCGCTCCAGGTCGGCATCCGTCAGGTCGGACAGCGTGCCGGAGCGATAGACCTGGCCCCAGCGCACGCGGCGGCCATCGTGCGTTGGGTAACCGCCGATGTCGCGCAGGTTGACGCCGCCCTCCAGCGGCACGAAGCGTTTTTCGATCGCGTCCGGCTCGGGCAGGAGGAGAAGTTCATCGGCGGTGGGGTAGATGCGGCGCGGGCGCGGCGAGAGGCGGTCGAGCGCGATAGTAGCGCGCGCCAGGGCGTGCAATGCACGGCGTGCAAGGCGTGAACGACCGGAGACTACAGCCATTACAGTTTCCTCGCC
>JANWXR010000015.1:18428-22434 GCA_025057205.1 Anaerolineales bacterium
GCGACCAAAGTGGCCGTAGGTCGCCGTCTTGCGGTAAATCGGGCGGCGCAGGTTCAGGTCGCGGATGATGGCGCCGGGCCGCAGGTCGAAGTACTCGTTAATGAGCTGAGCGATAATGTCATCCGGGACCTTGCCGGTGCCGAAGGTCTCGACGTTGACGCTGAGGGGGCGGGCTACACCGATGGCGTAGGCCACCTGGATTTCGCAGCGGTCGGCCAGGCCGGCGGCGACCACATTCTTGGCCACCCAGCGCGCGGCGTAGGCCCCTGAACGATCTACCTTCGTCGGGTCTTTGCCGGAAAAGGCGCCGCCGCCATGGCGGGCCATGCCGCCGTAGGTGTCCACGATGATTTTGCGCCCGGTCATGCCTGAGTCGCCCATCGGGCCGCCGATGACAAAGCGCCCGGTGGGGTTGATGAAGATGCGCATGTTGCGGTCACGCAACTTTTCGGGGATGACGTGGTCAATGACGCATTCAATGATGGCCTCGCGAACTTCGTGCTGACTGATGTTCGGCGCGTGTTGCGTGCTGACGAGCACGGTGTCCACCCGCTTGGGTTTGCCGTATGAATACTCAACGGTGACTTGGCTTTTGCCGTCGGGGCGTAACCAGGGGAGCATGCCGTTCTTGCGCACCTCGGCCAAACGGCGGCTGAGGTTGTGCGCCAAATGAATGGGCAACGGCATCAGCACCTCGGTCTCGTTGCAGGCGAAGCCGAACATCATGCCCTGGTCGCCGGCACCGATTTTTTCGATTTCGGCTTCGCTCATTTCACCGCTGCGGGCCTCCAGCGCAACGTCCACGCCCTGCGCGATGTCCGGGCTTTGGGCGGCGATGGCCACGAGCACGCCGCAGGTGTTGCCGTCGAAGCCCTTCTCGCTGCTGTCGTAGCCGATGTCTTTGATGACTTCGCGCACCAGCACATCGAAGTTGACGAAGGCTTGGGTAGTAATTTCGCCCAGGAGCATCACATAGCCGGTCTTGGTCGCCGTCTCGCAGGCCACGCGGCTGAGCGGGTCTTGCTCCAGGCAGGCGTCCAGCACGGCGTCGCTTACCTGATCGCAGATTTTGTCCGGGTGGCCTTCGGTCACCGACTCTGATGTGAACATCAGCTTCGGTGAAGTCATGAAAGTTGTGCTCATCGGTTTTCTCCTCATCAAGAAAAAGCCCCTTCAGGCGAGAAGGGGCGTCGCAATTTAATGCGGTGACCCTCTCATCTTCCAGACCTGACGTTCTGCCGGAGTTGGCACCTTGGTTGTTGTCTCGTAGTCCGTTGGTCATCTGGTCGAGTAGTCGGCAACTGTTTGACTACTTCATGACCTGATCAACCGGCTACTTGACCCAACCAGGTTGTCGAGGCTTCATCGGGCCGGTCCCTCCGCCTCTCTGGATAAGAGCGCCTGAAGGTTATTCGTAATTAGGCGTGATGGTATCACCCGGCCTCCGGTGCGTCAATGGGCGCACTGGCTAGGATTTTTGCGCTACCATGATGAGGCTGAGGCCAAAGGGAAGTGCGCGGCGCGCGGCCAGCGATGCTTCGCTCGCAAGGATGGCGGCCAGCACGCCGTTGAACAGGCCGGCGCTCAGCGCAATATCTGACTGTTCTTGGTTGGGGAAGAGCGGCTCACTCAGGCGCTTGAGGGCAGCGAGGGGGAAGAGCCACATGTTGGCGTACGTGCCATGCTCCACCGTCAGCCCAACGCGCTCCAGCTTGGTGCGCATCTCCGCCAGCGTATAGCGATGTTGTACATCCCATAGCCGGTCGTGCGCGCCGCGCAGCCAGTCGTAGGCGGCGACGCGCACCAGCAGTCGCCCGCCTACCTTCAGCAGCCGTGCCATCTCGTTCAGCGCAGCCACGTCGCGCTGCATTCGAGCATCCAGCATGGGCAGCACGTCGAGCGAGGTGACCAGGTCGAAGCTCGCCGAGGCAAACGGAAGTTCGAGGACGGAGCCGCAGACGAGCCGAGTATGCGCGCGACGCTGCGCCAGTCGCACGGCCAGCGGCATGAAGTCGAGGCCGGTCACCGTGCCGTAATCGGCCAGGTAGCTTATGGCTGCACCGGTGCCGCAGCCCGCGTCCAGAATCTTCAGGCCCGCGCCGCGCGAGTAGGTGCGCTCGATCAGCGCGCGGGTGATGGCCTGCATGCCGCGATACCACCACAACGTATCTTCGACGCGGAACATGATTTCGTATTCTTCGAGCTTCACATGAGTTCCTTTCGGAAGAAATAGTCGTCGGTTCGAGCCGCGGCTCAGGGTTCCCAGGCCACGAAGTCCGCGCCGTCGGGGAGCAGATAACGATTTTGCGCGCCGCCGAGCACGTAGGCGCCGGCGCGAAACTGCGCGCCCGCCGGCAACGGCTCCGGCATTTCCAACGGATGGAACTGAATGAGCGCGTCGCCGGGCCGGAGCGAGTCGAAGGGCGTGTTGAGGCCGTCGCTCACTGCCAGCGGGAAGCCGTCCGGCGCGCTGAGGTGTAGGAAGAGGCTGAGTGGCTCGGTCAGCGGCGCGACGATGCGCCAGACGGTCTGCACCTCTGCCGGCTTGCCCGGTGCCAGCGCCGCCCGGTAGCGATGTCCGAGGAAGGCCAGCCGCTCGCCGAAGACCTGCAGCGCGTTAGGCTGCGCGGGATAGGTAGCGGCTTGCGCGGCAGCGTCCTCCAGCCGGTACAGACGGAACGTGAAGCGCAGGTCGGGATTGTTCGGTTCATCGTATTGCAGGGTTGCGCCCAGTTTTGCGAGCGGCTCGCGCATGGGGTCGGCCTGTTCGCCGCGCAGGAGGTACCAGGCGCGACCGTCAGGCAGAGGCAGGCCGCGCGCACAGTCGAATTGAATCAGGCGCGTCGCGGCAGCGCCGAAGATACGCCGGGCCTCCGTCTCGCTCACCGAGGGCGGCGGGTTGATGCAGACGGCGACCGTGCCGGTCTCCTCGGGCACGCGGTAGACGTAGATGGTCCGGCCCAAAACGGCTTCGGGTTGTTGATGACGAAAGTAGGCGAAGGTGTCGGGGTTCGGCAGGCCGGCGCCGCCCAGCAGATGCGTGAGGCTGATGGCGTACCATCCGGGCCGGGGAAACAGAGGTTGCCAGTCGGACGCGGGGCGCGGCGGCAACGGTTTGGCCGGAAGTGGGTACTCGTCCACAAAGACGGAGCCGATGGGTATGGAGCCGAAGTAGCTGACGTAGAGCGAGCCGATGCCCCGTTCACGAACGAAGTCCACCAGCTCGCCCAAGTCCTGTCCCCAGTCGAGGTTCGAATCCGCCAGCACGCGCCAGCCGTTATTCGGCCCGAGGGCCAGCTCATTGAAAAAGGTCAGGTCGCGCGGATAGACCAACGCGCTGTTCAGCAGCAGCCAGCCGGCGGCGCCGACAGCGAGCATGCGCCACCGGCCGTGCGCTTCCCACCATCGAGATAGCACCAACGCCGCTGCCACATACAACGCCGGCAGCAGCGGAAAGAGATGGCGGTAGCCGATGTTGACGCCGGAGATGATGGCGATCGCAAAGTAAAACGCTGCCGACAGCCAGAGGAGAGGCTCGGCACGCAGGTGCGCTGCGCCGAATATAGCCAGAAGCAACAACGGCAGCGGAGTCTTCACCAGCAGCGCGACGGGAAAGTACAGCCAGTGGCTCTCCGAGACGCGGCCCAGCAGATAGCTGGGAAAACGCAGCGTCTCCGTCGTCCACAGGAACTCCTCCCAGTAACTGGCCAGCGGAACTGGGAGGTCGAGGCCGAGTGCAGGGCGCAGCTCGAAGCCGTAGATGGCCCAGGCCGTCAGGCCGGCGGCGATCAGCGCCAAGAACAAGCGTGGCAGCGCGTTGCGGCCCAGCAACATCAGCGTAACAAAAACCAGCGGCGGTACGAAGAGCGCGGCGGTGTACTTGCTGACAAGCGCCAGACCGAGCATCGCTCCCGACGCGACGGCCAAACCTCTGTGGCCGGGGGCGCGCAGCCAGCGCCGCCAAACGAGCACGGTCAACGTCAGCGCCAGCAACACGCCCCGGTCG
>JANWXR010000160.1 GCA_025057205.1 Anaerolineales bacterium
GACCACGAGCGCCTGCCCGAAACCGGTGAGGCGTTTATCTCTGTGGCGATGATCCGCCTGATGACCCGAAGATTGGCTCATGGGTGAGTTTTAGTTTTAGAGCGATTTCCAGCTTGATTTACGGCAAGGCGTACAAAATTCGAGCTATTTTCAGTGAGTTTCTACTGTGGAGCCGTTTAGGAATTTGCTCTAAGACGCTCTCTGAGCGATTAAGTTGTAGTTGCCCGAATCGATGTGGGCGCGACCCGTCCAACGCTCTGAGAAGTCGTCGTTGCTTACCCCGTTACCTAGGCTTCCGTTACCCCAAGCGTGATTGAATGGCTAGTTCTCGCATTGCATGAAAGTTGGACTGCCACTCAGGGAGCGATTGCGGTATATGGGGCAGGTGATGCTGGCCTGTTCCCATCCGACCTGAGCTACTGCTCCACCGCTGTTCTCGTAGAACTCCACCTTGATCTCATGCTCCCCAGCACTTAGGCTGCGCTTAGCCCGATACTCGGTGGGTGCCTGATCCCGCCAGGCGTCAATGATCAAGCTGCCATCTACCCACACCCGGATGCCATCATCGGCTCGAGCGATGAAGGTGTAGTTGCCTTTCCTGAAGTAGTGACGACCCGTCCAGCGCACCGAGAAGTTGTCGTCGCCCACCCCGTTGCCCGGGCTACCACCCCAGTCGTAATTGATGCTCCCTTCGCAGCGGGTGAAGGTCGGACTGCCGCTCAGAGAACGATCGTTGTAGTACTCGGCGCGGTACTGACCCGCCGCACAGCTTGTTGAGTTACCAAATCCAAACCGACTCCAAGCATGGTAAAACAAGAATACACCACCAACGGAGGGTTGATTTCCACCCCACCGTACTCCAGCGTAGGGTGTATAAGCGAACTGGCCTGCAACCGCTTTGGTAGCTGGTGTGACAGTCACGCCGTCTTGCGTAGTCTTCGGTACTCCAACTTGCCACCCACTGACGGTTGAACCAGTGTTGGTGAGTTGATCGTGGTAGGCGCGGAGTCGCTCTGCGGCACAGGTTATCTGCTGGCGCGCTGTACTCGGTGATACACAGCCCATCAGGAAGCGCATGGTATTATCTGACGGTCGTGTAGTGCGCGTGACCCCGTTGCTTTCCTTCTCAAGGGTAGCCAGGATTACTTTTGGATTGACTCGGTACTGTATAGCTGTTTGGGCGATGACAGCAGGTGGATCAAAGGTCTGTCCGTCAACATCCTGAATGGGCTGCCTGAAATAGCTGTTATAGCTGCTCAGGAATGTCCGAATCTGGTCAGTATTCATCGAGTTATAGTTTTCCAGTTGAGCATCTGTGAGAAAAGCTGTGTTGTAAACTGGCTGTTGGGCTGAGGCTGGATTTGCTGGCATTAGGTTGCCAGCTAATAGCAAATTGAGCACCGATAAGACTATTCCGATCACGATATGGCGCAAGATTGATTTGGTGAATTTCGTTCTCATGGCATAGCCTCCTTGTGCAGCCTATCCAGTTTTGGCGGCCTAACGGCCTGCGCTTCACCTGCACAGCGGAGCGGTGTCAGGGAGCGTCTTAAGACCTTAGTGCCTCGTTAGGTTGGATTTTGATGTTTTGCAACGCCGAGCATTTTGCTAACGAAACTCAATTACGAGTGCATACAAACCGACCATAGCGAATCTACCAGAAGTGCAACATTTTGCCTAACAAGGCACTAGTGACTCCACTGCAAAAACTATGATCTCACCGCGAAGCTGCAAAGGGCGCAAAGGCTTCGCTCCTGTTTCCTTAGCGTTCTTGGCGTCTTCGCGGCTCAAATGGACTTTATTTCCGTAGAACCGTGTGTGGTTTGACCATCTGCCCTAAATCCGCCGAAGTCTGCTCTGGCCCCGCCAGCATCCGTTGTATCTGGTCGTGGCTAATTTTGTCGTTCAGCAGAGACGCCAAGCCGGTGGGCTGTCGTTTGCCCGAAAACTGCGTAAGGTGAGGTGGTCAGTTAGTCGTGTGGCCGGAGGTTGGCGCAGGCGGGCCTTGCGTCCGTTCACGCGGCGGCTACCGTTGTTGCCCACCGGCGCTCTCATCAAACGCTCACCGTAACCCGCCATTCGAGGGGCAGCTTGGCCCAAAGCGGATGGTATAATCCCCTAAGAACGTAGCCAAAGCATTATGAATGCTGTGGGAGGTGCCCTGTGAATTCAGCCCGTATTCGTAGCGTGCTCATTTACATCCTCATTATCGTTGCCATTGTCGTCCTGCTGTTCCAGCTCCGGCAGCAACCGCAGGCGCAATCCCTGCCGCTGAACAAAGTGGCAGAGGCCGTGCGCAACGGCGAGGTCGAGAAGATTGTGGTGGATGGGAACGTGCTAAAGATTACCTACCGGAATAACCGCGCCATCGCCGAGTCGCGCATTCAACCGAATGGAACCGTCTTCGAGCAACTGGCCGCCTTCAATGTCACCCCTGAGCAACTACAGGAGGTGACGGTCGAGTTCAAGCCGCCTTCCGAACTCAATAGCATTCTGACCTTCCTCGGTTATATGCTCCCGGCTTTGCTGGTGGTCGGCGTGATCTGGTTCATGCTGCGTCAAGCACAGGGCACCAACAATCAGGCCCTCTCCTTCGGCAAGAGCCGGGCGCGCATGTTCAACAGCGACCATCCAACGGTGACGTTCGATGACGTCGCCGGGGTGGACGAGGCGAAGGAGGAGCTGAAGGAAATAGTTGAGTTCCTGAAGGAGCCGGATAAGTTCATCGCCCTGGGCGCGCGCATCCCTAAAGGCGTGCTGCTGGTCGGCTCACCGGGGACGGGTAAGACGCTGCTCTCCAAGGCCGTGGCGGGCGAGGCCGGCGTGCCGTTCTTTTCCATCTCCGGCTCGGAATTCGTGGAGATGTTCGTCGGCGTCGGCGCCAGCCGCGTGCGCGACCTGTTCGACCAGGCCAAGCGCCACTCTCCCTGCATCATCTTCGTGGATGAGATTGACGCCGTTGGCCGCCACCGTGGGGCAGGCCTGGGTGGCTCGCACGACGAGCGTGAGCAGACGCTCAACCAGATTCTGGTGGAGATGGACGGCTTTGACACCGACACGAACATCATCGTCATCGCCGCCACCAATCGCCCCGACATCCTCGACCCGGCGCTGATGCGACCCGGCCGCTTCGACCGACGTGTAGTGCTCGACCGGCCTGATATGAAGGGTCGCGAGCAAATCATTAAGGTGCACGTGCGCGGGAAGCCACTGGCCTCCGATGTTGACCTGACCACGCTGGCCAAGGCCACACCGGGATTCGTCGGCGCCGACCTGGAGAACATGGTGAACGAGGCCGCTATCCTGGCCGCCCGCCGTAACAAGAAGGCCATCAGTCAAAAGGAATTTGAGGATGCCATCGAGCGCGTCATCGCCGGGCCGGAGCGCAAGAGCCGCATCATTTCCGAAGAGGAAAAGCGCGTCATCGCCTACCACGAGGCCGGCCATGCAGTGGTGATGCATGCCATCCCTGAGGCCGATCCGGTGCACAAGGTCAGCATCATCGCGCGTGGCCTGACCGGTGGCTATACCCTGGCCTTGCCCGAAGAGGACCGCACTCTGTACTCGAAGAAGAAGTTCGAGGCCGACTTGGCCGGCCTGCTTGGCGGACGCGTTGCCGAAGAGTTGGTCTTCGGCGACATCACCACCGGCGCCTCCAACGACATGGAGCGCGTGACCAAGATCGCCCGCTCAATGGTGACGCGCTGGGGCATGAGCGCCAAGATGGGGCCGATGGTCTACGGCCAGAAAGAGGAGCTGGTCTTCTTGGGCCGGGAGATCGCCGAGCAGCGTGACTACTCGGATGCAGTGGCCGAACAGATTGATAACGAGGTGCGCGAGCTGGTCAACAGCGCCTACGAGCGCGCCAAGGCGATTCTGATTCAGTACCGTGAGCAACTGGACGCCGTTGCCCAGCGACTGATGGAGGTGGAAACGATTGACGCCGCCGAGTTTGAGCGCATCTTCCCCAGCCCCTTCGGCGGGACTAAGGGCCGTAAGCGCACGCCGCTGCTTATGCCCACCGGCGAACGACCGGCGCCCAGCCTGCCGCAGGCACCTGCGCCTGCGCCCGCCTGAGTCCGAGCAACGACATCCGCAGCCCCGGCCCAGCCTGCCGGGGCTTTTTCGTCCGGCGACGCGTTCAAGCCCGCGTATCCCACAGCGGCTCGGCCGTTTCCTGCATCTTGTTCTCGTAGCGCGCCATTACACAGAGCGCATCCGAGAGGCGATTGAGGTACTTCATCACATACGGCC
>JANWXR010000161.1 GCA_025057205.1 Anaerolineales bacterium
ATCTTGGCCGGTGGGTGGCAGTACACGAAGGCCGGGTGATTGATCATGACCAGGAGTTGGCTCCGCTCTACGCTCGCATCCGGCGACTCTACCCGCGGACTGCCGTGCTCATGCGCCAGGTAGAAGAAGAGCCTGAGCGTGATTTGATTATCCGATCGCCGCGAGTCGAACGTGACTGAGATGCGATTTGCGTACCGCGCTCGGCCGCATCCGCCTACGCCGGTCGTTCCCATGAGGCTGGGTTTGCCTGAGCAACCCTTAGCGCTGGGGCCTTTCGACGCCGTGGTAGATACGGGCGCCGATATTTGCCTCGTCCCGATAACTCTCCTGAGCGGGCTAGACGTTCCACCCATCGGTTATCGTTATTTGCGCAGCGCCTGGGGGCAGCGGCAGTCCGTCTCGGTCTTTGCTTTAGATATAGGTATCGGCACGATCCGCCTTCCTTCGATGGAAGTAGCCGCTTATCCGGTAGGCGAAGAGGTTATCCTTGGCCTCAACGCTCTCAACAGGCTGGTGGTGATTTTGAACGGCCCAAAGCAAATGCTTGAGTTGGAGACATGAAGGTCACCGTCCTCTTCTTCGCTACGCTCAAGGAACGCGCCGGACGCGCTTCGCTCCCGGTCACGCTCGACGGCGCGGCCACTGTCGGCGCGCTCAAGGCGCAGCTCGCTGCCGACCTGCCGGCCCTGGCGCCGGCGCTGCCCACCGCCCTCGTCTCCGTCAACCGCGAATTCGCCTTCGATAGCGACATTCTCAGAGACGGCGACGAAGTGGCGCTCTTCCCGCCCGTCTCTGGCGGCAGTCTTCAGTCTTCAGTTACCGCGCCTACCATCTTCAGAATCACCAACGACCCGATTGACCTCGATGCCCTCGTCGCCGCCATCACCCTGCCGACCACCGGCGCGGCCTGCATCTTCACCGGCATGGTGCGCGCCATCACCACCCGCAACGACCGCGACGCCATCGGCGCGCACGAGACGACGCGGCTGGAGTACGAAGCGTATATCCCGATGGCGGAAGCAAAGATGAAGCAGGTGGCGGATGAGATTCGCGCGCGCTGGCCGGCGGTAGAGGGCATCGCCATCGTGCAGCGCATCGGCCCGCTCGATCCCGGCACACCGACCGTCCTCATCGCCTGCTCCGCCGCGCACCGCGATACCGGCGTGTTCGAGGCTGCGCGCTACGGCATTGACCGGCTCAAGGAAATCGTGCCGATATGGAAAAAGGAGATTGGGCCGAAGGGCGAGGTATGGGTGGAGGGAACGTACCGGCCAACGGAGGGGAATAGGGTGGGATAACTGAAGACTGAAGACTGAAGATTGAAGATTGAAGACTGAAGACTGAAGACTGAAGACTGAAGATTGTGACCCAGACGCCATCTCCGCTCTCTAATCTCCAATCTCCCTATAAGTGCTTGAACTGTGGCCGCCTTCAGCCGTTGGCGTTCACGGGCTGGAAGTGCCCCGTGTGCGGCGGCCTGCTTGGCCTGGCGGATGCGCCTGTGTTTGACCCGGCCCGAGTGGATGCGCGCGCGCCCGGCGTGTGGCGTTATCGGCATACCTTCCCTTTGCCGCCGGATTTGGAGCCGCTCTCGCTGGGCGAGGGGGGGACGCCGCTGTTGGCCGTAACTTTTCAGCAGCGGACGGTGTTTTTCAAGCACGAGGGCCAAAACCCGACCGGTTCGTTCAAAGACCGGGGTATGGCGGTGCTTTTCGCCGTGCTCAAGCACGTGGGCGTGCGCGCGGCGCTAGAGGACTCGTCGGGGAACGCGGGCGCAGCCTTCGCCGGCTACGCGGCGCGCGCGGGCATTGCGGCGCGGGTGCTCGTCCCGGCCTCGGCCTCCGGGCCAAAGCGCCGGCAGATTGAAGCGTACGGCGCGGAGCTGGTCGCCATCGAGGGTACCCGCGCGCAAGTGGCCGAAGCCGCGCGCGCCGAGGCCGAGTCCGGTGGCGTCTACGGCAGCCACGTCTTCAACCCGCTCGGGCTGGCCGGCAACGCGACCTGCGCGTTCGAAATCTTCGAGCGGTTGGGCCGCGCGCCGGAGGCCGTGCTCCTGCCGGTGGGCCACGGCACGCTGCTGCTCGGCCTGCACCGGGGATTCAAAGCCCTGTATGCCGCCGGGCACATCGAACGCCTGCCAAAGCTGATCGGTGTGCAGGCGATGCCGTGCGCGCCGCTGTGGGCCGTTCATACCTACGGGCGCGAGGGCCTGGGCTGGGTGACGGAGGGCCAGACGGTGGCCGAGGGCATCCGCGTGCTCAACCCGGCGCGCGGCGACTTTGTGATGTCGGCTGTGAGTGAAAGCGGCGGCGCGCTACTGGCCGTAGAGGAAGAAACTATCCTTCCCGGGCGCGACGCGCTGGCCCGGCTCGGCTTCTACGTCGAACCGACCTGCGGCGTGGTCTGGGCGGCCCTGCCGAAGGTGCTGGCAAACACGTCCGGCGATGTGGTTGTCATTCTGACAGGCACGGGCCTGAAGAGCGCACTCTGATCATCTTCTCATCGCTTCGAGGAGTGAATATGACTCGTCGCGTCGTCATTACCGGGCTCGGAACCGTGAACCCGTGCGGCAACAATGTTGCCCAGACATGGGACAACATCGTTCACGGGCGCACCGGCATTGCGCCCATCACCGGCTTCGATGCCAGCAACTTTCAGGTCAAAGTTCTGGGAGAAGTGAAGGGCTTCGACCCGACGACGGTCATGGACCCGAAGGAAGTGCGGCGCACCGACCGCTATCAGCACCTGGCTATGGCCGCAGCGAAGGAGGCGCTGGCCCAGTCGGGCCTGCAGGTGAACGGCGCGAACGCCGAGCGCGTGGCCGTCATCGTCAGCTCCTGCATCGGCGGGGGGCGTGCCTTTCAGGAGAACGTGCGGGTGATGGACGCGCACGGCCCGCGCCGCATCAACCCGTTCATGATCCCGATGCTGATGAGCAACGGCGCGGGAGGCCTGATCGCCATCCACACCGGCGCGCAAGGGCCGAACTTCTCCGTCGCCTCCGCCTGCGCCTCCGGCAACGACAGCCTCGGTCAGGCCTGGCTGCTCATCCGCGCCGGCGTAGTGGATGCGGCCATCGCCGGCGCCAGCGAGTCCACCACCATCGAAATCGGCGTCGGCGCTTTCGACCGCACCGGCGCGATGTCGCATCGCCTCTCCGGCACGCCCTCGCCCTTCGACAAGAACCGCGATGGGCTATGCATGGGTGAGGGCGCGGCCATCCTCATCCTGGAGGAGCTGGAGCACGCCAAGGCGCGCGGCGCAATCATCCTGGCCGAGCTGGCCGGCTATGCGGCCAACGGCGATGCCTATCACATCACCGCGCCGCGTGAAGATGGCGTGGTGGGCGCAAGCGCGATGCGCAAGGCGCTCGAGTCCGCGCAACTTACGCCCGCCGATGTGGATTACATCAACGCCCATGGCACCGGAACTGTGCTCAACGACCAATCGGAGACGGTAGCCATCAAGCGCGCCTTCGGCGAGCAGGCGTACAACATCCCCGTCTCATCCACTAAATCCATGACCGGCCACCTGATGGGCGCGACCGGCGCGCTGGAGGCGGTGTTCTGCGTCAAGGCCATCGAGACCGGCCTGATCCCGCCGACCATCAACTATCAGACGCCCGACCCGGCCTGCGACCTCGACTATGTGCCCAACGTTGCGCGCGAGGCGCGGGTCAACGTCTGCATGAGCAATGCCTTCGGCTTTGGAGGCCACAACTCTGTGCTTGTGTTCAAACGCTTTTCGGGTTGAGGAGGGCGTGGAAGGCGGAATGAAGCCCAGATAGAGCCAAATGGCTCATCTCCCACCTCGCTCCCCCCTCCACTCTCTCCTCTGCCTCCGGCACGCATGCCTTTGCCGCAATTCAAAAATCCGGCGGCGCTCAACCGCGCGCTGATTCATCGCTCCTATCTGAACGAAAATGACGATGCCTATGAAGACAATGAGCGGCTGGAGTTTCTCGGCGACGCCGTGCTGGACCTGGTCGCTGCCGAGATGCTGTACCGGCGCCTGCCTGAGATGCAGGAGGGCCGCCTGACGCGATTGCGCGCCTCGCTGGTCAGCACCGAGCGACTGGCCGCGCTGGCGCAGGCGCTCGGCCTCGGCCCGCTCATTCGCATGGGCAAAGGTGAGGAGGCCAGCGGCGGGCGCACGCGCCCCTCGATGTTGAGCGATACGTTCGAGGCCGTCATCGGCGCGTACTACCTTGACTCCGG
>JANWXR010000162.1 GCA_025057205.1 Anaerolineales bacterium
CTACGATCTCACTGCGAAGCCGCGAAGGGCACAAAGGACTCACAGTGGTTTTCCTTCGCGCTCTTCGTGCCTTTGCGTTGCACTTTCTGCTAAACTCACTTTATCCTCTCGGTTCGCGGTTCGCCGTTCACTCATTTCTTGACTGGATTTGAAAAAATGCGACGAGCCAGCAGCATGGCCACAGCACCTACCGTAACAACTGAACATGTCGTCGGCTTGCCGGACGTCCAGGTCAGCGCCAGGTGCACGAACGACGCGTTATCTGTCTCACTTTGGAGACTGGGATGATTCGTGCCGTGATCTTCGACATCGGCGGTGTGCTGGTGCGCACCGAGGACCTGGAGCCGCGCCGCAAGTGGGAACGGCGCTTCGGCCTGCCGGACTGGGGCCTGGCGCAGCTCATCTTCGATAGCCCGGCGGCGCAGGAGGCCACGCTGGGCCGGGCGGATGAGTCTGCCATATGGGAGCACGCCGCGCGCGCCCTGGGCCTGAGCGCCGACGAACTGGCGCAGTTGCAGCGCGACTTCTGGGCCGGCGACCGCTACGATGAAGCCCTCATTGATTACCTCCGCTCGCTGCGCCCGCGCTACAAGACCGGCATCATCAGCAACGCCTGGCCCGGCGCGCGCGCCTTTCATCAACACAGGCTCAACGGCGAGACGTTCGACGTGCTGGTGTTCTCGGCGGAGGAGGGCGTCGCCAAGCCGGCGCCGGAGATTTACCGGCGCGCGCTGACCCGGCTGGGCGTGGCCGCAACGCAGGCTGTGTTCGTGGACGATGCGACTGAGAACGTGGCCGCCGCCTGCACGCTGGGCATGGTCGGCGTGCATTTTCGGCGGGGCATGAGCGCCGCAGAGGTGCGCGCCGCGCTGGAGGCGCTCGACGTGAAGTGAAGCGCGCGAAATCGCCCGCGCGGGTGCAATTTGCGTCAGGGCGCGTGTTATACTCGCGGCACCCATAACCTGAACTTTCAACTGGAGGCCTGCCGCCATGAACCTGCCCGCCGGACTCGAACTGCGCGCCCCCGCCTCGCCGCTCGCCGCCGAAGTGCTGACGCCCGAAGCGCTGGCCTTTCTGGCCAAACTGCAACGCGCCTTCAACTCGCGCCGTCTGGAGCTGTTGCGCCGTCGCGCCGAGCGCCAGGCCGCCATTGACGCCGGGCAACTGCCCACATTCTTGCCGGAGACGGCCAACATCCGCGCCGCCGACTGGCAGGTCGCGCCCATCCCCCACGACCTGCAGCGCCGCCACGTTGAAATCACCGGCCCGACCGAGCGCAAGATGGTCATCAACGCCCTCAACTCTGGCGCCGACGTCTTCATGGCCGACTTCGAGGACGCCAACTCCCCAACCTGGGACAACATGCTGCAGGGCCAGTTGAACCTGACTGCGGCCATCGAGCGCACGCTGGAGCTGATTACGCCGGAAAAGACCTACCGGCTCAACGACAAGGTTGCAGTGTTGCTGGTGCGCCCGCGTGGCTGGCATCTGGATGAGAAGCATCTGTGGGTGGACGGCAAGCCGATGTCCGCATCGCTCTTCGACTTCGGCCTATATTTCTTCCGCAACGCCAATCGCCTGCTGGCGAAGGGAACCGGCCCGTACTTCTACCTGCCCAAGCTGGAGAACCGGCTGGAGGCGCGGCTGTGGAACGACGTCTTCAACCTGGCGCAGGAAGAGCTTGGCCTGCCGCGCGGCACCATCAAGGCGACGGTGCTGATCGAAACGATCCTCGCTGCCTACGAGATGGACGAGATCCTGTTCGAGTTGCGCGACCACATCGCTGGGCTGAACGCGGGCCGCTGGGACTACATGTTCAGCATCATCAAGAAGTTCCGCAACCGGCCGGACTTCGTATTTCCAGACCGCGCGCAGGTGACGATGACGGTCCCGTTCATGCGCGCCTACACCGAGCTGCTGGTGCGCACCTGTCACCGGCGCGGCGCGCACGCCATCGGCGGCATGGCGGCCTTCATCCCCAGCCGCAAGGACCCGCAGGTGAACGAGGTCGCCATCGCTAAAGTGCGCGAGGACAAGCTGCGCGAGGCCGGCGACGGCTTCGACGGAACCTGGGTGGCGCATCCCGACCTCGTTCCCGTGGCCAGGGCCGTTTTCGACGAGAAGCTGGGCGACAAGCCGCACCAGAAGGAACGCCTGCGCGAGGACGTGAACGTGACTGCCGAGCAGCTGCGCGACTTCCGTGTGCCGGGCGGCACCATCACCGAGGCCGGCCTGCGGCTGAACATCAACGTCGGCATCTTGTATCTGGAGAGCTGGCTGCGCGGCACCGGCGCGGTGGCCATCTACAACCTGATGGAAGACGCCGCTACTGCTGAAATCTCGCGCGCGCAGGTTTGGCAGTGGATCCACAGCCCCAACGGTGTGCTGGCCGACGGGCGCAAGGTGACGCGCGACCTGTATCGGCAGATGCTGCCGGAGGAGCTGGAGAAGATCAAGGCGCTGGTCGGCGAGGAGGCCTACAAGAAGGGGCGTTTTCAGGAGGCGGTGGAGCTGTTCGATATGCTGGTGACCGCCGACCGCTTCATCGAATTCCTGACCCTGCCGGCCTACGGCAAACTGGAGTGAACGTCATGCCTGCCAAACGCCGACGCGATATCGAGAAGGTCTATTCGGCAAAGAAGTTCGCCGCCAAGTTGCGCCGCCTGGCCGACGCCGTTGAGAATGGCCGGCCCTTCACCATTCAGGTGGCCGGCGAGCGCCTGCGCATCCCGGCGAGCGCCGCCATCAGCGTCGAGCATGAGCGCGCCGGTCGTGTGGAAGTGATGGAGTTCCAGCTGACTTGGGAGCGATAGCCCGGTGTCAGGCGGCGTTCACGGTCAACAACTCAAGGTATGACAGCTTGACTTCGCGGTAACGCCGATGCCAAGCGGAGCCATCGAGGCGAGCGGCATGGAATGGAAATGGAGATGGCCCCGCTTTGCGGCAAGTATGGCCGGGGCATGCTGGTCGCTGACTTGCTTAGACCTCTGATGGCCGACGAGGAAGACGCGGGTGGCCGGCGTCACTCGCCGGCCTTCTCTTCCTTTTCTTCGTCCTTCTTTTCTTCGCGCCGCTCTTCGCGCCGCCAGCGCAGAGCTACGTTGTAGCTGGCTTCGGCCCCGCCCTTGGCGACGAACAGCGTGCCTACCTCGGCGCTGGTCTTCAGGCTGAAGGTCACCTCCAGTTCGTCCGGCGGCTGGCTCAGTTCGCGCAGCTTGCTCACCAGCAGGTTGGCCGAACTCTGAATGCTCTGCAAGGCCTGCTCGAAAGTAACCTTCGCTTTCTCGGTCGGTTCGTCGCTGACGCGCGCAGCCGGTACGAACCCGCCGCCGGCACTCTTCTTCTCGTCGGCGGACTCAATCAGGATGCTCGTTCCATCCTGCAACTGGAACTCGACGTACTTGGGCATGCGGTGCTCCTGTGTGATTTGAGAGTGGCGGGGATTATACCGGCTATGTGGTCGGGTAGTCGGTTGGTCGAGTAGTCGGGTAGTCGGGTGGTTGGGTGGTCAAGTAGTCCGGTAGTTGCGTGGTCGGTGACTATTCGACCACAAGACCACCTGACTACTCGACTATTTGACCGTCAACACATACTCCGTCAGGTTGTTGCTGATGCCGTCGGCGCTGAAGATTTCTTTGACGGCAAGCCCGGCGAGCTCCGCCAGCGCGCGCGCCTCGGCCTCATCGAGCAGGTGCACGTAGCGCAGGCCGTGCCTCCCGCTGCGCTCCCAGCTCAATAGGTAGTCGTTCGGCTCCAGGTCCGAGTCGCGCAGGCCTAGCTCCGACCAGGGGCGTAGGCGCCGTTGCAGCCTTTCGCTGCGTGTGAACTGCCAGTTGCTCATCGCCAGCGTCCCGCCCGGAACCAGCCGCGCCGCCAGTACGCGCAGCAACTTCGCCCGGTTCTCTCTGCCGGGCAGATGATGAAACACGGCGAAGGCCAGAGTCCAGTCAAACGACTGAGAGCCTAAAACGACATCCCAGTCCGGGGTTAGCACATCGGCACGCACGAAAGAGATTAGCGATTGGGGATTGGAGATTAACTCACCTTACGCAGTTTTGCGTAAAATCAGCCCATGAAAAACAGCAAACTCTTCGACCTGTACAGTGATTATCT
>JANWXR010000163.1 GCA_025057205.1 Anaerolineales bacterium
TTCTTGAACATGGGCCGACCGAGGCGCTACAGACTGCGAACACGAAATCAGGCGTGTAGTGCGCAGAGCGTAGTGCGTGAGGGGACAACACTTGCCAAAAGCTCCGAGGATTATAGCATGCGGCCTTAATGCAAAAGCCGCCCTGCGGAAAGGCGGCTCTGCTTCGTGATAAGGGCAGAAGGATGAACGGCGTCGCTTCGCCGGGCCGCACAGCTTCTGCGCCGAGGGCGCACTAGGCGGCTTCGACGGACTGCTGCGGCGCAACCGTGTAGCGGTAGATGATGCGGCCGCGCGTCAGGTCGTAGGGGGAAAGCTCCAGCTTCACCCGGTCGCCGAGCAGGATGCGGATGTAGTTCTTGCGCAGCCGCCCGGAGAGGTAGGCCAGCACCTTGTGGCCGTTATCCAGCTCCACCATAAAAGTGGTGCTGGGCAGGGCTTCCACCACCGTGCCCTCGACCGTAATCTTGTCATCGGATTTTGCCATGCGTCATCACCTGCCTTTGCGGCAAAAAAACTCGGCGCCGCCATTTTCTGCACGACGCCGAGTCGGAACGCGACTTGTTGAGTAAGGCAAAGGTCAATCGTCTCCTCAACGGGCAGATTTGGCGAGCGGTGTAAAGAACTTACGAACGGTCAACATTATACTCCTGCATCTTCCGGCGTGTCAATTTTTGGGCCGGTTTTCCGGCCTTTCGTTGACGCCCCCAAACGCGCATGCTAGAATTTTGCCCGGTCGGGCCGTTAGCTCAATGGCAGAGCAGGTGCCTTCAACAGGAGCCTCGCCGGAGAAAGAGGAATTCGGCGAGTGGACGTTGCGATATGCTGGAACCCTAAACCACCGGTCTCGGCGGCATGGCAACCAGCAGGCAACCCTCCGAAGTCGGAAGCCTGGGGGAGTGAATACTCTGCAATTACACCGACTTCGAGGGAGTCCTCAGAGACTATGAGCAACGCACCTGAGATGGTGAAGATATAGTCCAGACCACCACCCATGCGGGGCCGGAGAAATCCGGAGTGGTAAGTTAAGCACTTGGTTGGGGGTTCGAGTCCCTCACGGCTCACTGACCAAAGCCCGGCGCGAAGACGACCGGCTCTCTTGCAAGGTGCGGGGAGCGCGGTCGTCTTTGCCGTTTGGAGTACATCGCTGCAAGGTCTGTTTTACTTCACCAGCAAGATCAGCAGGTCGTTGACGTTCGTGCCGGTAGGGCCGGTCTTCACGAGCGCGCCGAGGGCATCCAGCGCAGGATAGGAGTTGTTGTCGGCGAGGGCTTGCCACAGGTCGAGGCTGAGGGCGCGGGCGCGCGCCGCCGTCCCCCCGTCCACCAGCCCGCCCGCGGCGTCGGTCGGGCCGTCGGTGCCGTCCGTGCCGAAGGCCATCAGCGCCACGTCCGGCACACCGTCCAGCGCCAGCGCAGCGGCCAGCGCCAACTCCTGATTGCGCCCGCCGCGCCCGCTGCCGCGCACCGTCACCGTCGTCTCGCCGCCCCAGACCAGACAGGCAGGCGGCGACAGCGGGTCGCCGTGCGCGCGCACGCTCTTCGCCAGCGCCGCCGTCACTCGTCCCACCTCACGCGCCTCGCCTTCAATAAACGTGCCGAGCAGCAATGGCCGGTAGCCGAGTTGCTCTGCCTCGCGCAGCGCGGCCTGCGCCGCCTGCCGGTTCGAGCCGACGAGCACGTTCGTCACGCGCTCGAAGAGCGGGTCACCCGGCTTGGGCGTCTCGGGGAGCGCGCCCGCTAGGCCGGCCCGCAAATGCGCGGTGATGGCCGGCGGCAATGGCTCCGTCAGCCGGTAGCGCGCAAGCATCGCCCACACGTCGGCGAAGGTGGTGGAGTCGGGCACGGTGGGGCCGGAGGCAATCACCTCCAGCGGGTCGCCGACCACGTCGCTGAGGATGAGGGCAATGACCGAAGCGGGCTGCGCCAGCCGCGCCAACCCGCCGCCCTTGAGCCGGTCAGTGTGTTTGCGAACGGCGTTGATTTCGGCGATGGTTGCGCCGGCGCGCAGCAGCAGCGTGGTCAGCGTCTGCACGTCGTCGAGCGTCAGGCCAGGAGCGGGAGCGGGCAGCAGGGCGGAGGCGCCGCCGGAGAGCAGGACGAGGAGCAGGTCGCCGGCGCTCAGCCCGCCGACCAGTTCAGTGATGCGGTGGGCGCCGACCAGTCCGTTGGCGTCCGGCACCGGATGGCCGGCTTCGATGAGGGTGAAGGTGGAGGGAAGTTGCACGCCCGCGGCGTGGCCGTATTTGGTGACAACGACTCCGTTACTCAGTTTCGGGCCGAGCAGGGCCGCAGCGGCCTCCGCCATCGGAGCTGCCGCTTTGCCCACGGCGACGAGGATGATGCGGTTCTCCGGTCGCAGAGTCCATTCCCCCGAGCCGAGGCGCAGGCGCGTGACCGGGCCTGGCTCCACCTGCAGGTAGCGCCGCACCGCCGCGCGCGGGTCTACCGCTGCCAGCGCAGCGCGCGCGCAGCGCCACAGGTCCGCGTGCAAATCTGTAACGTTCACACTTCAGGCCAACCGTTCCAGTTCATCAATCATCCCGCTAATCACATCGAAGCCGCCCTGCCAGAATTGCGCGGAGGCGATGTTGATGCCGGCCTCTTTGAGGATGCGCGCCGGCGACTCGGACCCGCCGTACTCAAGAATTTTCAGATACCTGGGCTTAAAGGCTTCGCCCTCGCGCTTGTAGCGCTGGTAGAGCGCCAGCACCAGCAACTGGCCGAAGGAGTAAGCGTACACGTAGAACGGCGTGCCGTAGAAGTGCGGGATGGTGACCCATTCCCACTTGAAGTCGTCACTGATTTCAAGGGAGTCGCCGAACTGCTCGTGCAAAGTCTCGAGGTAGCGCTCGGCAATCTCGTCGGTCGTCTTGCCCTGCCGGATCAGCTCATGCGCTTCCTTCTCCCAGAGCGCGAAGAAACCCTGCCGGCCTACGGTGGCATAGGCGTCGTCAATGGCGCCGGCCAGGATGTCGCGGCGCACGGCGGGGTCCGGCTCGTTGGCCAGCAGCTTCTCGGTCAGCAACATCTCGGAGAAGACGGAGGCTGTCTCGGCCATGGGCAGTGTGGAATGAAAGGTGAGCGGCGAGTGGTGGGCGGCCAGCAGCGCATGGATGGCGTGGCCCATCTCGTGAGCAATGGTGGCCACGTCGCGCACCTTGCCGGTGTAGTTGAGCAGCACCCAGGGCGAGAGGCCCGGCAGCACGCTGTAGCAGAAGGCGCCGCCGCGTTTGCCAGGGCGGACCTCCGCATCCACGTGGCCGTCGTCGAACACCTGCTGCGCCAGCTGGCCAACGCGCGGCGAGAACTCGGTGAAGGCGTCGAGCACCATCTTCACGCCCTCGTCGTAGGGGATGGTCTTATCGGTGGGCGCAAGCGGCGCGTAGATGTCGTAGCGGCGCAGTTTGGGCACGTTGAGCCACTTGGCCTTGAGCTTGAAGTAGCGCTGGAAGACACCGGCGTTCTGCTTGATGACGTCCAGCAGCGTCTCGACCACCTTGTCCGGCACGTCGTTGCTCAGGTTGCGCACGGCGATGGGCGACTTGAAGCCGCGCAGCTGCACGTTCTCGTTGCGCCAGTCCGTCATCATGTTGCGATAAATCTGGGCCAGCACCGGCGCGTTCTGGCCGTAAACGCGCAGCAGTTCCTGGTAGGCGGCGGCGCGCAGCTCGGCTTTGGGGCTGCGTGTGTATACGGACAGGGCATCGCGCGTGAGCGTGTGTCTCTGGCCGTCAATCTCCAGGGTGAAGGTGTAGTTGCTGGTCAGCTGGTCGTACAAGTTGTGGAGCGCGCTGAAGCCGGTCACGTTCTTGAGGTTGATGATTTTCTCCTCGGCCTCGGAGAGCGTGTAGGGCTTCATCTGCCGGATGGTCTTCAGCCAGTAGCGCAGGTCGCCGGCGGCCCGCATCAGGCGCGCGGCGCGTGCCTCGTCCAGCGCCTTCCACCAGAGCGAGAAGAACAGGGTGCGGTTCTGCGCCTGAGCCACACGTTCCTGCATCTGCGTGAACTGGGCCAGCGCCGTTGCGTCGTTGGTGTCGGCGTAAAAGCGCAGCGCGGTGTAGGCGTACAGACGCTGGCCGTCGGCGCTCATCGCCTCGTAATC
>JANWXR010000164.1 GCA_025057205.1 Anaerolineales bacterium
GCCTGGAGCCGAACATCGCCGCCGCCTACACTATCACCCTGCACGCCGCGCTCTGGTTGCCCATCACCGCGCTGGGCGCGTTCTTCATGGCACGCGAGGGCCTGCGTTGGGATAAGGTCGAGGCCGAGTATCAGGAGCTGCAGCAGGTGGAGTCGCCTTCATGAGAATCGGCGTGATCGGCGCCGGCCCCGCCGGCCTGGCCGCCGCCTACGACCTGACGCGCGCCGGCCACGCCGTCACCGTGTACGAAGCCGCGCCCGAGGTGGGCGGGCTGGCCTCCGGCTTCAAAGCCCCGCACTGGGAATGGTCGCTCGAAAAGTTCTACCATCACTGGTTCCAGAGTGATAAGGCCATCCTCGGGCTGATCCGCGAGCTGGGCTGGAGCGACCAGGTGCTCTTCCCGCGCCCATACACGGTGGCCTACGTCAACGGCAGGTTCCAGCCGCTTGACTCTCCGCTGCAGGCGCTGCGCTTCTTCCTCGGCAACTTCTCGCTGCTGGATACGCTTCGCTTCGGCGTAGTAACGGCCTACCTGCGCCTCACGCCGTACTGGCAGCCGCTGGAGCGCGTAACGGCGGACGCCTGGGCGCGGCGCTGGTACGGCGAGCGCGTCTATCGCGCGTTGTGGCGGCCGCTGCTCGTCGGCAAGTTCGGCGAGGAGAACCTGCCGGTCGTCAACATGGCCTGGCTCTGGGCGCGGCTGCACGCGCGCACCACGCGGCTCGGCACCTTCATCGGCGGATTTCAGGCGTTCATGGATAAGCTGGCGGAGGTGGTGAGAAAGCAGGGCGCGGAAATCCGTTTGAACTGCGCAGTGACGGGGATTCGACGGCGGACGGCGGAGGGCGGACGGCAGATGTTGCGGGTGGAGGCCGGCGGCGCGTGCGAAGACTATGATGCCGTCATCTCCACTTCCTCGCCGGCGCTGATGGCGAAGCTCGCGCCGGAACTGCCGGAGTCGTACGCCGCGCAGTTACGCGCCCTCAAGAGCATGGGCGCGGTGGTGATGGTGCTTTCGCTCACGCAGCAACTGACGAAGTATTACTGGCACAACCTGCCCAAGGAGGCCGGCTTCCCCTTCTTGGCGATGGTGGAGCACACCAACTACATCTCGCCCAAACACTACGGCGGCGACCACATCATCTACTGCGGCGACTACCTCAACCCCGACCACCCGTACTTTCGGATGAGCAAAGAGGCTCTGCTTGAAGAGTTCCTGCCCGCGCTCAAGCGCTTCAACCCCGCGTTCGAGCGGAGCTGGGTGAAGGAAAGCTGGCTGTGGAAGACGGCTTACGCGCAGCCGGTGCCACCCGTCAACCACTCGCGCAACATCCCGCCGCTGCGCACGCCGCTGAAGGGTCTATACTTCGCTTCGATGAGCCAGGTGTACCCGTGGGATCGAGGCACCAACTTTGCCGTGGAAATCGGGCGCAAGGTGGCGCGGCTGGTGATGGAGGATGATCAGGCAAAGCAATAGGCGGTTTTTCGAGCCGTCAAATTGAGCAGAAGTGCAAGCAGCACGTCGCTGCCCGATATGTTTACAAAGGCGAGAACTGAATTCGGTTCTCGATGTCTTCGGCTTCGCCCGCCTTCGCTATCAACTCCAGGTCGCGTATACAGACGCCGATAGAGACCTGCAATTGGTGAACATAAATTAATCCACAGAACGGAACGTTGTTTTCCAGACGTTGGGCCGCCTCTCGCAGCAGGTCATCATCCTGCGTGAACAGGACGCGCTTCAACGCGCCAGCTCGGTCCAGCAACTCTGAGTCGCTTGCTTCACTGGCACCATCTTCGTGAGCCGTCAGCACATCAACGCCACGCAAACGCAGCCCATTTGTGATGGCTCGGGGAACATGATGGTCCATGTAGAGCGCCAGGGCCATCAGATCAGTCCCTGAGACTTTAGGCGGGCAACCAGCGGCGATTCGCCAACGGAACGCCGCAACTTGTTCGCAAACTGGAGACGGCGCTCGATATCCTTATCGAGTTCTTCCCGATGGTCCCAATAGTAAGCCAGGGCGGAATGAATCCTTCCCAACGTCAGATGAGGAAACTGAAACTGTAACTCTTCCGGACTCCATCCGTAGGCGATATGAGCCTGAGCAAGCTCAATCACCTTCATCGTCGTTCCGGCAATCACCGGGGTATTTGTTTCGTCCAACACGACATGCTCATAGCGGGTTTTGATGAACATGGGCAAAGTATAACATCACAGTCGCAGGGTTAGCTTCCACCACTGGCCGTCAGCCGTCTATCTCTTAATCAGCGGCAAATAAACGCGCCGATTGAGCACGGGCGGCGCAGCGCCCGGATCTTCGGACCGTTGGCGAGGGCGATGGCGAGCGCCAGCCGCTGCTATTGCCCGCCGGAGAGGTGACAGCTGAGCTTGCCGCGCTGCTCCGTCAGGTCGAAGCGGGCCAGCAGGTCGAGCACCTGCGCCCGGGTCAGGCGAACGTTGTAGAGCGCGGCGTACAGCTCGACAAGCTCGGCTACAGTCAGGTCGTCGAGCAGGGCCGTCTTCTGCAATTGAACGCTGAGCCTGTGCCTTTGGCCGCTTTCGGCTCCAGGCCGGCCACCCACAGCGTGCCGCTTTCGGGCGTGTGCAGGCCCTCCAGACACAGCGTGGTCTTGCCCGCGCCGTTCGGGCCGAGCAGGCCGAAGATTTCGCCGCGCTTGACGGCAAGCGAGACGCCCTTGAGCGCCTCGACGCGCTTTGCGCCGCGACCGTAAGCCGCGCGCACACTCCCAATCAGAAGGATGGGGTCGGTCATCGTCGTCTCCTGCGTTCCTTGTTTCTCAGCCGAGAGCATAGGGCCGGATGCCGGTCGGACACAGACCCCGGCGAGGGATTGTGACTATGACGAAAGTCATGGTGGGGGTAGGACGGAAGCAGGTCGTCAACGGATACTGAACGGATTAGCGGATGAAAACGGATAGCGCCCCACCCGCCAGCGCTTATAATCGCACTGATGACTCCACTGCAAAAACGACGGTCTCACCGCAAAGCGGCGAAGAGCGCAAAGGACTCGCCCTCGTTTTGCGTTCTTGGCTTTCTCGCGGTTCAGATGGGCTTTATTCGGTAGAGCCACCGATGAGTCCCCTGCTTAGACGAGCCGCAGAGTTCTTCGCTGGTCTCTCTCCGCGCGCTCGGCGCTCTCCGCGGTAACTTGCATTTTTCGCAATAGAGACGATGCTCGCCATCGGCCGGGTCAGACAACGGACGCGCGCCTTTATCTTCGTGGCCATCTTTGTGGACGTGCTGGGCTACGGCATGATCCTGCCGCTGCTGCCGTTCTACGCGCAGCAGTTTGCCGACGGCGCGCTCTGGGCAGGTTTGCTGCGCGCGCTGTACGCCGGCCTACAGTTCTTCACCGGCCCGCTGCTAGGCGCACTCTCCGACCGCATTGGCCGCCGCCCGGTTCTGCTGCTCTGCCTGCTTGCTACTTCGGTCGCGTACCTGCTTCTGGGGCTGGCGACTTCGCTGGAGTGGCTGATCGTTGCCGTCACGCTGGATGGGCTGACCGGCGCGAACCTCATCATCGCGCAGGCTTACCTGACGGACCGAACGGAACCCCATGACCGCACGCGCGCTTTCGGCTTGCTGGGCGCGGCGGTCGGCCTGGGCGCGATGGCCGGCCCGGCGTTCGGCGGGCTGCTGAGCGTGTACGGGCTGGGCGTGTCGGCCTTCGTCGCCGCCGCCATCGCCCTCGGCAACGTGCTCTTCGGCCTGTGGGCGCTGCCCGAGTCGCTGCCGCCCGAATTGCGCGCCCGTGCCGCGCCGGTAGCAACGCTGCCTTTCACGCACCTCGGCGAGACGTTGCGTGTCGCGCGGTTGCGTGAGCTGCTCCTCAGCGTCTTCGCGCTCAACCTGGTCTTCAACGGTTTGCAAGCCGTGTTCCCGCTGTACACGCAGCAACGCTTCGGCTGGAACTCCTTCAACAACGGACTGTTCTTCGGCTTTCTGGGCATGTGCGCGGTGGTGGTGCAGGGATTCGTGGTGGGGCGCTTGCAGCCGAGGCTGGGCGATGAACGGTTGACTCTGATGGGCCTGGGGCTGATGACGGCGACGGT
>JANWXR010000165.1 GCA_025057205.1 Anaerolineales bacterium
CACCCATTCGTGCTCATCTGTGTCCGTTCGCACCCATTCGTGCTCATCTGTGTCCGTTCGCACCCATTCGTGCTCATTCGTGTTCCCCAGAACCGTACCTTATGCCTCCTTCCCGGGCTGCCATCATTGAGGATTGTCATCACCGATCATATCTTGTTTGCATGCTCGCCGATGCTCCAAAGCCGAGCACCCTATCTTGTCATTCAACAGCGTCGCCAAACCAACATTCCCACCCGACGCCGCTCTGCTGCAATACGTTGAGCAACAGTCACGGCGCTTTCTCCCAGGCAAGCGCCACGCATTCGACGCCCTTGCGGTTGATGGGCGAGTCGAGGAAGATGCGCAGCGGCAGAGCAGCGGCGGCCTCGCGCAGCGGCCCGGCCTGATGTGCGGCGACCAGCAGCGCCAGTCGCGCGCCGGGCTTGAGCACGCGCGCCAGCTCGTGCACGGCGGCGCTTACCGCCTCGGTTGCCACTTCGGCGTAGGGCGGCTCGGTCGCAGCGGCATCGAGCGACTCGTCGGCAAGGGGCAATCGGCTTGCATCGAAGACGGCGTGCGCCGACCCGCAGGCGCTTAGGCCAAAGCGCAGCCGGGCGTCCACGTCGCCGCTCAGCGCCACCCAGCCGTGCGCGCGCGCCTCCAGCAGCAGGCCGCCGACCCCGGCAAACGGATCCAGAAAAGTGACGTGCCTACCGTGCGCCGGGGTGACCAGGTTGACCAACAGCCGGGCATCATAGGCGGGCAGGCCGCGCCGACTGAGCGGGCCGCTATCGCCGCGATAGCCTTTCACTTCGCGCACGTGGCCTTGAGACTCCAAAACAAAAGTACGCCGGTCGGGTGCAGACTCGCGGGCGGCCTCAGCGTCCTCTTCGTAAACGCGCACCGGCCAATAGTCGCGCTTACGCCAGCGCAGAATCTCGGCACGTTGCTTTTTGCGCCACGGGCCGACTTCCTCCAGCACGTCCACAGCGATGGTGTAACCGAGCAGCGGCAGACGGTCGAGCGCCACTTCCAGATGTTCGCCCGGAATTTCGATCCAGAACACGCCGCCTTGCTCGGCTAACGGGCCGCTGTTGGGCGCAACCGGTTGCAGGTCGCGCAGCAGGCAGAGCGCTTCGAGCACGGCGACGTCGCGCGCCTTCCTGCGCGCCGGGCGCAAGTGGCAAATCAGGAGGGGGAGCATGGACAAGAGTGCATGTGGTGCATGATGCACATTGCGTAATTACGTAGCACCCTCTATGTTTACGCAATACGCAATACGAAAGACGCGAAGCCCCTCATCCTCCCACTGCCAGCCTCACGACCGTCACGCCCTCGCCGCCCTCGGCCTCTGCGCCGGGAGTGGCGCTCTTCACCTGTGGATGGTTGCGCAGATACTCGCGCACGGCCTGGCGTAACTTGCCGGTGCCTTTGCCGTGGATGATGCGCACCCAGGGCAATTCGGCCAGATACGCCTGATCGAGATACCGCTCCAGCTCAGGCAGAGCTTCGTCCACCGTCTTGCCGCGAATGTCCAGCTCGAGGCCGGGCGAGGCAGCTGGAGATTTGAGATTGGAGATGGGGGCCGGCGAGGCAGTTTCCTGTTTCCTGCTTCCCTCTTCCTCGGAAGCCGTTCCGCGCAACTCCACCTCGTCGAGCTTGGCGCGGACGCGCAGGCGGCCCACTTTCACTTCGGCTTCGGTGGCGGTCAGCGCGGTGACCACGCCGATGGAGTTGAGGGTCTTGAGCTTGACGGTGTCGCCGAGGCGGATGGCGCGCTTCTGCGCGGGCGGCTGCGTCTGCGTCAGCGGCGCGGTAGGCACGGCCACCTTCTCCTCGATCTTCTTCAGTTCGCTCTCGATCTCGGCCAGCGGCTCGGCAGCCGTGACGCGGTCGGTTGCGCGGGCCAGCCGGGCTTTGAGCCGCGCCAGCTCCTCGCGCAGCGCCTCGGCCTCGCGCGCGGTCTGTTGGCGGGCGTCCTCGATAATCTTGCGCCGCTCGGCCTCGATGGCCTCCAGGCGGCGCGTCAGGAGGCGCTCGGCTTCTTCGGCTTTGGCGCGCGCCGCCTCGGCCCGCTCTCGCTCCGCCCGCACAATTTCTCGCTGGCGGTAAATCTCGTCGAGCAGGCGCTCGGCCTCGAGCGTGGTCTCGGTCACCATCTTCCTGGCGTCGGCGATGATGGTGGGGTTGAGGCCGAGGCGCGCGGCGATGGCGAAGGCATTGGAGCGGCCCGGCAGGCCGATGGTCAGGTGGAAAGTGGGCAGCAGCGTCTCCGGGTCGAACTCCATGCTGGCGTTTTTCACGTCGGGCCGGGTCTGAGCATAGACCTTGAGTTCGGGGTAGTGCGTGGCGACGAGAACGGTCGCGCCCTTATCCAGCAGGTAGGAGAGCACGGCGCGCGCCAGCGCAGAGCCTTCGGCGGGGTCGGTGCCTGCGCCCAGCTCGTCGAGGATTACCAGGCAGCGCTCATCCACCTGCTCGAGGATGCGCACGATGTTGGTGAAGTGCGCCGAGAACGTGGAGAGCGATTGCTCGATGGATTGCTCGTCGCCGATGTCGGCGAAGACGTTGCGGAAGAGGGACAGCTCGCTGCCCGACTGCGCCGGCAGGTGCAGGCCGCACTGCGCCATCAGCGCCAGCAGGCCGACGGTCTTGAGCGTGACCGTCTTGCCGCCGGTGTTGGGGCCGGTGATGACCAGCGCGCGTGCGCCGCCCTCGCCGCCGAGTTCCACGTCAATCGGCACCACGGTCTCCGGGTTGAGCAGCGGGTGCCGGGCGGCGAGGAGGCGGATGAGGCGGGGTTTGGAGATTAGAGATTGGGGGTTGTCTGCCTCGTCCCTAACGACCGGCTCGCTCGCCCGGATTGCCTCCGCATACTTCGCCTTGGCAAAGGCCAGGTCGAGCGCAGCCAGCGCGTCCACGGTGAAAACAATAGGCTCGGCCTGCTCACCGATGAAGGCGGACAGCTCCGTCAGGATGCGGCGGATTTCGCTCTGCTCGGCCAGTTGCAGCTCGCGCAGCTCGTTGTTCAGCTCGACGGTCACCAGCGGCTCGACGAACAGCGTTGCGCCGGAGGCCGACTGGTCGTGGACGACGCCGCGGATGCGGCCCTTGAAGTCGGCCTTGAGCGGGATGACGTAGCGCCCGTCGCGCTGCGTAACGATGGCCTCCTGAAGGTAGGCGGCGTTGCGCGGGTCGGTCACCAGCCGTTCGAGCTTCTGCAGCAGCCGCCCGTGCACCGCCTTCAGGTCGCGGCGGATTTCGGCCAGTTTGGGCGAGGCCGAGTCCAGCACCTCGCCGCGCTCGTCGAGCGTGTTGCTGATGGCCTCGACGAGGCCGGGGATTTCGGTCAGGCCCTCGGCGATGAAGGCCAGGCGCGGGAACTGGTCGGCGAGTTTGCTCAGGAGGCGGCGCAGGGTACGCGCGGCGATGAGCGTGCTTTTGATATCGAGCAGGGTTGGCGCGTCGAGCACGCCGGCGCGCGCTGCAAGTTGCGCCGCCGCGCGCACGTCGCGCGCCCCGCCGAGGCTGACGTCGGTTTTGACGGCCAGCAGACGGCGCGCCTCGCTGGTCTCCTGTTGCCGGCGGCGCACCTCGTCGAAGTCGGTCGAGGGCGTCAGTGACAGCGCCAGGCTTGCGCCGGCGGAGAACGAGGCGAATTTGGAGACGCGCTCCAGAATCTTGGGCAGCTCTAAAATTTGAATTGACTTTGCATCCATCATCAACCTGATATGTTACTCAGCTATGCCTAACCTCGGTGGCAAGCCTTTACGGTAGCCAGCCAATAAATTCCAGTTCGCTGGTAGAAAAGATGTTGCTGGTCTTCGAGCCGTCATGGCTGATAAGTAAAAGCTCGCTACCCCTATCTGTAAGTTTCTTGGCGACTATCCATTGTCCCTCCGGTGACCAGCCCTGTGGAATAAAAGGGCCCGCCTGGGAAGTGGCAAGGGTTCGTTGGCGGCGGTTCTTTAGATGGATAGAGCGCAGTTCGGATTGCCGACCGATATCATCTAGCGGGACGTTTAGAATTATCCCTTGTCCATCTAGGCTCCAAATTGGGTTATATAACTCGTCTCGTGCGCCGC
>JANWXR010000166.1 GCA_025057205.1 Anaerolineales bacterium
TCGTAATCCTGACGAAGAGAATGTCGACGGAGTGGATTACCAGTTCTACCGCGACCTATTGGCCGGCAAGTACGACGACGAAGTAAACCGCGGCCTGCCAAAGATACGCCAGGAGCGCAAGAATTACCTGTCGGCGCTGGCGAAAGCGTAGCTCCTTCGTCGAGTAGTCAGGTAGTCAAGTGGTCAAGTAGTCAGCTGGTCAAATAGTCCGTTTGCCGATGGTTACCCCTCTCTCGACCACTCGACCACCTGACCACAAGACTATCTGACCAAAGAACCATGAGCAGTTTTAGTAATCCCCACTTCATGTATCTCTTCGACCTGAAGAATGGGAAGAAGAAACTCGCTTACGGCCAATCTCCGGAGGATGCGCTGGAGATTCTAAGCAAGCGCCTGACGCCGGAGGAGATGGACGAGATCATCAAAGACAAATACATCAAGATCAATCAGCGCAAGCTGCAGGAGTACATACACCTGCTAGGATAGCCGGCAAAATCTCGGATAAGGAGGGAGAGCCGGAAATACCGGAAACCGGAGAACCGGCAGATAACCGGTTCTTTTTCCTTCAGGCAATTATTCCGGAAGGCCGCTCGCCGCCGGCTTCAAAGACCGGTCACGCGGTGAAGTTCACCCGCCCGAAGATGTTCAGACTGAAGGCCGAACACAAGCGCCTGCTGCGCGCTCTGGCCGAGGGGCACACGCTCAAGGCGCATCGTGACATCGAGGGACACAAGGAGTTCCGCCTGCACTTCAACGATGGCCGCCCGTCCGAGCCGGTCGAACGCCGCCACCCCGAAGAGCTGGTGGAGGCCGGCCTGATCGACAGCAACAAAAAGTTCCCGGCGGCGACGTTCTGGCTGACCGAACGCGGCCGCGCCGTCGCCGCCGAATTGTTGCAGGAGGCCGGCCCCCGCTAACTCCGGCTGCGTATCAGCCCGGCGATGCCGGAAAACACGCCGACCAGGACGAGGATGATGATGGTAAGGGCGGGCGGGAAGCCGCCGGTCGTGGTTTGCCCTTGTTCGGGCAGCAACGTGGGACGGACGATGACGGCAGGCGGCGTGAACGTGGGCAGGCGATTGGCTGCCGGGCTGACGGTCGCCGTCAGCACACTGTCCAGCTCCAGCGTCGGCGTGGGCGGAAGCGTGGGCGTCGGCGGGATGTCCATCGCCGCGATTTCCGGCACCCCGGCCACATCGCCAACCGTGAGGACGGCGTTGCCGGAGACCCAGCCAAAGTTGCCCGGCCCGCCGAAGTATTGGATTTTGTACCAGACGAACTGTCTTAGCGTCACTTTGCCCACGATGGGCGCAGTCTGGCCCAGAACGAGGCGGCCCACGATTTCATACTCGCCGCCCGGCCCGGCGCGCACGTTGGCAAAGCCCGGATCGCTCGGCACCTCTACGCGCGGCCCGGTCGGCGTCCCCTGCGCCAACGGCCGGTCGAGCGGCTTGGCCCATACCGGTTGCAAAAGCACTAGGCTCCCCATCAATACAACGACCAATAACCCAACTCTGCCGCGTATCTCCAATCTCTAATCTCCAATCATCAGTCTTCAATCATCAGTTGTCCGTCATCCCCCTCATAGCTGCGTCCGTATCTCCCACAGGTCGGGGAAGAATGGCTTGAGGGTGGTGACCAGGTAGGCGACGCCGGCAGAGCCGCCGGTTCCCGGCTTCGCGCCGATGGTGCGCTCGACCATCTTGACGTGCCGATAGCGCCACTCCTGAAAGCCCTCGTCCACGTCCACCAGCCGCTCACACATGCGGGCAAGCCAGGGATTGGTGCGATAGACGGTGATGAGGGCCTGCTGCACCCTCGGCGAGGCCGCGACCGGCGCGGTCACGTCGCGTTCCAAAGCCTCGGCGGGGATGGCGTAACCGTTCAGGCTGAGGTAGTGCAAGAAGGCATCCCACAACGTCGGCTGGCGGTAGCGACGCTCCAGCCGCGCCTGCGCCTCGGCATCGTCGGCGAAGTGCTTGATGAGCGCGGGCCGCTTATAGCCCAGCGCGAATTCCAGCTCGCGGAACTGCGCCGACTGGAAGCCGCTGGCCGACTCGAGGAAACTGCGGAAGGAGTTGAACTCCAGCGGCGTCATCGTCTCGAGGATGTCAATCTGCGAGACGACCGTCTTTAGGATGGTGAGGATGCGGCGCACCGTGTGCAGAGCGCGCGGTGTGTCATTGGCGTATAGACGAGCGCACAGGTAATCCACTTCGTGCAGTAGCTGCTTGAACCACAGCTCGTACACCTGGTGGATGATGATGAAGAGCATCTCATCATGCTCCGGCCCGGTAGACTTGGGCGTCTGAGCATTCAAGATATCCTTCAAGCGCAGGTAGGTAGAGTAAGTAAGGGGCGCAGACATAGGCAACCTTCCTCGCTGAGGCGCAGCTGCACAGCCGCACAGCTGCATAGCCCATTGTAGCCGAGATGGCGCCCTATTCGATTTCGTTCAGCAGTTGCAGGGTGATGCGGAGGACGGGCAGCAGTTGTTGTTCGTCAGCGTGGTCGGACGGGGCGAAGGTCATGGGGATCTGGCCGGCGCGGCGCCCGGCGATGCGCGCCTCCAGCCCCTGCAGCGCCTGTTTTGCGTCGGTAAAGCCTACTCGTCCAATCAGCTCGATGGCTTCGCGGCGCAGCTTGAGCGCCAAGCTACGGTCGCCGGCCAGCTTCACGAGCTGAGCGGAGGCATTAGGCACGCGCTCGAGCAGGCGGGGAAGGGCATCTGCCGCCAAGCGCACCTGCCCGGTGCGCGCCGCATGGTGCAGTTCCAGCAGGGCCAGCAGGTGTGGTCGTTCGTACTTGCGCAGGTGACCGGCGACGACGGCGCGCACCTCGGCGGGGTAGCGATAGTCCAGGCCGCGCACTTCAAAGTAATCGGCCAGCGCCTGGACAATCTGAGCGCGCAGCGCCAGGTCCGGTTCGTCCACTCGCGAGCAGAGCAGCTGAATGGTCAGGTTGGAGCGCCGCACCGTCTCCGAGCCGAGGAGGATGGCGAAGCCGCGCCGCCGCTCTTCGACGTGCGGGGAGACGAACATCTCACCGGCCACCCACGGGTCCACCGAGGGGATGACGCGCGGCGCCAGCCGGGCCGGAGGCCGGGGAACAGCCATTTCATAGCGGACGCGCGAGCGGGGTCGGGGCACCGGTTCTCGGCATCGAATGGCGCGAATTGCGCGAAATCACTCGCGGCCTGACTGCAAAAAGCTCAATTCAACACAGAGTGCGCGCGGACATATATTGGCGAAGAACTCTGCGCTCTCGGCGTTCTCTGCGGTTCGTTTTTGCAGTTTCGCAGTATTCGATGCTACTTCCTTTTCGCAGGTGTTTTTAGCACATCTCGAATCTTTTGCAAGGCCTGCTCCGGCTGGCTGCCTAACCGGATGCGCACCACGCGCCGGCGACGGGCCAGCAGCGCGCTGTAGTCGCCCAGTGCCTGCGCCTGTTTCAGCCCGGAGAAGGTGTACGGCTCGCCCTCGATGGGAGCATCCACCGGGTCATCCACCAGCAGCTGGAGGAAGACGCCGTTGTTCGCGCCGCCCTTGTGCAGCTGGCCGGTCGAGTGCAGGAAGCGCGGCCCATAGCCGATCGTGGTCGCCGCTCCGGTTCGATCGCGCAGCAGGGCCTGCAATTCGCGCAGCAGCTTCTCGCGACGCGGCGTGCGGGCGAAGTACGCCATCAGCGCGATGTAGTCGTTGCGCCGCACCAGGCTGAAGTACTTGCGCAGCCGCACATCGAAGTCCTCGGCGGACGTCGAGAGCGCCATGCCCGCCTCCGGCAAGCGGCCCGACTGCGCCAGCTCGGCCAGGTAGCGTTTGGTGATATCCTTGGCCTCCTGAACGTCGGGCTGATCGAAGGGGTTGATGCCGAGCACGCGGCCGGCCGCAGCCGTGGCAATCTCCCAGCGCAGGAACTCGCCGCCCAGGTCGTACACATCGCTCAGGGGTATCTCGATGACGGGCCGGCCGGCCTTCTCCAGCGCCTTCACGACCTTGTCGTGCTTCACATCTTTGCCCAACTTCAGATAGATAAAGACGCGGTCGTTGCCGT
>JANWXR010000167.1 GCA_025057205.1 Anaerolineales bacterium
TGTAGCGCCAGTCCCGATGCGCCTCCAACTCCCGAAACAACAGCGGTTGTTTGCCGCTGGCTTCAGGCCGAGTGGGCCCATGTTGCCGAACAAAAATCAACCGCCGCGCCTTCTTCCAGGTGCTCAGCGCCAAGGTCACTTCTCCAACCTCAATCCCGCGTTCGATCCGCCGCCAAGCCGTCACGCTGCAAATGGCCCGTTGCACCCAGGCACTCAGCCGCAACGCCACAATGTAGGGCTGAGCATCGGCCTCCAACCGCTCCAGAAACCCTTCCTCCCCAAACCCGCTGTCGGCCAGCACCCAGCTCAGCTTCAAGCCCCCAGGCAACTCCCGCCGGGTCTGCTCGTAAAACGCCACTGCCTGGTGGGCCGAATGCGTATCCCCGCGCCGATTCCACAGGTTGACCACATACCCGCTGCCCAGCGCCGCTTTGAGCGGATGATGGCTGGGGCGACCGGGCTTGCGCGGATTGTAACCCTTGCGCGCCCCTTCTTGCCGACCGTAGCGTTCGCACACCGTGCTGTCCAAAATCAGCGTGTCCTGGCGGAGGCCCTCCTGCTCGATCAACCGCACGACCAGTCCCACCGCCGCCCTGCGCAGTTGCTCGGTGTGCGAGCGGCAGAACTTGGCCAGAAATCGGGTCAACACGCTGGCCTGTTGCGGCAGCCAATCCACACCGAAACAGGCCCGAAGCGCTTCCAACCCGTGTCCCCACCAGGCCAGGTGGCTGAACCGGCTGCCGCCGTTCAGGCTGGTCAACCACAACGCCAGCACTTTGGGATAGATGCCCTTGGCGTTGGGCGAAGTCTCACGGACCGGGATGTTCTCCTGCACCCAGTCTCGGAACTGAATCCGCTCCAGAAACTTGGCCACGATGGAGCCGACTCCGCCCCAGGCGGTGAGGCATTTATGGGTGAAGGTGATTTGGACTTGGCCGACTTGATCGGCCCGGCTAGAGTTTGAGTGGTGCTTCACTTTTTTGTGCTCCTTTCGGTTTGGTTAACCAGAGCACAGTGAAGCACTTACTGCTTTATTGGCAATGCAACTGCAAAATCTGGGTTCATGATTCGCCTTTCACCATGTGCAGAAGCCCCAAAGGCGTTCTTGCTCCCGACTTTGAACCGGGCGCCAAAAGCTGCAAGCGGAAAAACGCCGGGGCGGAAGCTCAACTCTCGCGCCGCAACAGAAACTCGGCGAGGGCAGCCAGGGCGACGGCGCGGCCTTTGAAGGGTTTCAATGCTGCAAAGGCTTTTTGCGTCAGTTCAGCCGCGATTTGGCGGGACTTTTCCAGGCCGACGATGGCCGGGTAGGTCGCCTTGTTCGAGCGCGCATCCTTGCCGGCGGTTTTGCCCAGTTGTTCGGTCGTCTGGGTCACGTCGAGGATGTCGTCAATGACCTGAAACGCCAGGCCGACGTGATAGCCGAAATTGGTCAGAGCGCGCAGTTGGGCGGGGGTGCAATTGGCGCTCATGCCGCCGAGCCGCACCGCGCAGCAGAGCAACGCGGAGGTCTTGCGCTCATGGATGTAGCGGAGGTCGTCGAGGGAAATCGCCCGGCCTTCGCTTTCCAAATCCTCCACCTGACCGGCGATCAACTGGAGCGAGCCGGCCGCGTGCGCCAGCTCACGGAAAATGGTGCGGTGCGGATACCGAGGCCAGCCCCGACATCGGGCGGCGATTTCAAAGGCCTGGGTCAGCAGTGCGTCGCCGGCCAAAATGGCGATGCCCTCGCCGAAGACCTTGTGGTTGGTGGGTTTGCCCCGGCGGAAGTCGTCGTTGTCCATTGCGGGTAGGTCGTCGTGCACCAGCGAGTAGGTGTGAATGCACTCGATCGCGCAGGCCAGCGGCATGGCGTCGGCTTCGCGCCCGCCGCAGGCGGCCGCTGCGGCCAGGCACAACGCGGGGCGGATGCGTTTGCCGCCGGCAAAAAGCGAATATCGCATGGCCTTGTGAATGGTGGCGGGCCGGGCGGTTTCCGGCGGCAGAAAGCGGTCGAGGGCGGCGTTGACGGCCGCGGTGCGCGTTTGGAGGAAGCGCTGCAGATCAAAGCCGGAGGCGGTTTGCAAACGGAGGCGTTGGGGCGTCGAAGCCATGCACGGGCGTTGTAGGAAATGAGCGTGACGCCTGCAAGTCGGAACGCGGTTTGTGCGCGGGCACGAGGCCGAGAACGACCGGGAGACAATTGCTTCGGGATTGGAACGCCGGACCGGGCCGCGCACGCGCTCAGGCCGGGCGCAAGATCGCCAGCGCGAACGCATCGGGCCGCAGGTATTTTTGCGCGACGGCCCTGACCTCCTCCAACGTCACCGCCTCGATGCGGGCGTCCTCGGCGTCGAGGTAGTCGTAGCCCAGGCCGTAGAGTTCATCGAGCGCGGTCATCATCGCCAACGTGCCGAGGTCCTGACGGGCGATTTTTTTCTGGCCGAGGATTTTGGCCTTGGCGCGCTTGAGTTCCTCGGCGGTCACGCCTTCGTTGCGCAGCGATTCGGCCTCCTTCCACAGTTCGCGTTCGACTTCTTCAGCTTTCTCCGGGGCGGTGCCCGCGTAGAAGGCGAAGTAACCCGGGATCGGGCCGGCGACGTGTTGTGCGCCAACGTAATAGGCCAGGCCGAGTTGCTCGCGGATGCGCAGAAACAGGCGTGAACCGAGGTCGCTGCAGGTTTCTTGAAGGAGTTCGAGGGGGTGATGGTCGGCATCGCGCAGAGTGGTGGCGGGCCAGCCCAGCACGAGCACGGCCTGTTTTTTGTCGCGCGTCTCGACCACGCGCCGCCCCTCGCGGAGGAGCGGTGGGGCCGGCAGCTTCAGCGCGGCATCGGAAGCCGCCCGCCAGCGACCGAAGGCTTTTTCCACGGCGCGCTTGACGGCGTCGGTCTGCACGTCGCCGTAGATGGCCAGCACGCAATTGTGGGGCGTGACCAGGCGCGCGTGAAGGGCCTGAAGATCGGCCCGGCGAAGCTGTTTGAGAGATTCTTCCTCGCCGAGGGGATCGAGGCCGTAGCCGGTGTCACCAAAAAGGCCGCGTCGCATCACGCGCAGGGCGCTGCGCAGCAGGTCGTCCTTTTGGGCGCGGAGGGCGGCCAGTTGGGCCTCGCGTTCGCGCTCCAGTTCGGTTTCAGGAAACGTCGGATGCAGGAGCACGTCCGCGAGGACGTCCAGGCCGGTGGCGAAATCTTCGCTGAGAGTTTCGAGGGTGACGCCAATGCTGTTGTTGCCGCTGTAGGTGTCCACGCTGCCACCGAGCGATTCGATTTCGGCGACGATTTGCGCAGCGGAGCGGCGGCGCGTGCCCTTGAGGAGCATCTTGGCCAGGAGTTGGGACAGGCCGTTGTTGGCTGGTGTCTCGGCGAGCACGCCACCGAGCAGGGCGGCGCGATACTCGACAAACGGCAGGCGGTGGTCTTCCTTGACCAGCAGCCGCAGGCCGTTGGGCAGAACGATTTTTTGAATGGCCTGTTGGGGTGCAGCCTCGATCACGCTCACGCTGCGGGGTCGGGTGCCGTTGGGCAGCAACGCGTAGAGCGTGCGGTTTTCCTCGGTGAGATAGGCGCGGGCGACGCGTTGCACGTCGGCGGGGGTGACCCGGCGGATGGCGGCGAGATAGCGCGACGAGAAGTTCAGGTCATTGGCTGCCAGCCACGAGCCGCCCAGGTCCTGCGCCTGACCTTGCATGGTCTTGCGCGTGGCGAGCGTGGCCGAGACGAACTGCTTGACGGCTTTGCGCAACTCGGTCGGCGGGACGGGTTTTTCCTGCAAGCGCGCGATCTCGGCCAGCATCGCGTCGCGCGCGGCGCTGAACTTGTCGCCGTCCACCACCGCGCTCATGCCCAGCAGGCCGGGCCCGCCGGGGCTGTAGGTCCAGGCTTCGACCTGATGCGCGAGGGCCTGTTTTTCGCGCACTTGTTGGTAAAGGCGCGAACTGCGTCCGACACCCAGCAGCACCGAAAGCACATCGAGCGCTGGCAGGTCCGGATGCCGCAAATCTGGAATGTGCCAGGCGAAATGGATATGGCCCAGTTCGATGGGGGC
>JANWXR010000168.1 GCA_025057205.1 Anaerolineales bacterium
TGCGTGGCTGGGGCGGCGTCGCCGACCTATTCCGCCGTTTACTTTCCACCATGATTGACCGACCGAGCTGGGCTTCCGGCATCACCAACTGGTCGCAGGCCGCTTCAGCCATCAATCGCATCCCCGACCTGGCGCTGCCCAATCCGCTCCTCATCTGTAGCTTTCTCGGCTTTTACCTGGTCGTGGTCGGGCCGCTGAACTATGTGGTGTTGCGCTTTTTCAAACGAAGTGAGTTGGCCTGGCTCACCATCCCCGCCATAGTCTGCGCCTTCAGCATCGCGGCCTACCTTACCGGCTTGATGTTGCTGGGCGGGCAGGCGGTCTTGCATCAGTTGTCCATCGTACAGGTTTGGCATGGCGCGAGCCGAGCGCGTGTGGATCAGGTCATCGGCGTCTTCTCGCCGGCGCGCACGACCTATGATTTGGAATTCAGCCCCGGCTTCTTGGCCCGTCCGGCGCCGGGTTCCGGCGTGCTGGGGCCGGCCTCGGTGCGCGTGGAGCAGGGCGAAACCACGCGCCTGTTCGGTGTACGCTCCGATATCGGTTCCGTGCAGGCATTTGCGGTACAGGGCTTCACGTCCGCGCCGCAGTTCGATGCCCGTCTGGAAATCGAAATCACCGGTAGCGTTGCTGAGCTGCGCGGCACGGTGGCTAACCAGAGCGCGTTGACCCTGCAGGACGCCGTACTGCTGGCGCCTGGTGGCGTGCTCAGGCTCGGAGAGTTCAAGGCCGGCGAGACGCGCCAAATCAAGCTCTCGCTCAGCAGCAGCCGCGCCTCGCCCGCGCCGCCCAATGCCGTTTTGCCCCTTTCCTCCGGCAACAGCGCGCTCACCTCTCCTTCGCCGGTACCGTATTATTCACTGTACAGCAGCTACGATACGACGATTGACGACATCCTCGGAAGCAGCAACTATTATCAGGACATGGCACAGTTGCGCCGTTACGAGTTGTTGGCCGCGGCCATTAGTGTGTACGGCGGCGCAGGCGGGATAGGTCGCGGCAATGGCATCTACTTGGCCGGCTGGACGAACTCGGCCCCGGCCCCGACCCGCCTGCTCAACGCCGGCTTCCGCGAGACTGGCGCTACGCTCTACCTGATTGCTCTGCCTGCTGCCATCCGGTTTGCCGGCGGCGAGATCATCTTGCTGCCCGGCATGCTCACCTGGTCGCCGCGCCCGCTCAGCGGCAACGACCCATACCGGGGCCACCCGCCGTACGACCTGACGCTGCACCGGGGTGAACAGTACGCGGTGCGCTTCACGCCGCGCCAAACGCCCGGCTCACTGAAGGAGCTTCGGCTCAACCTGTATGGCTCCAGTTACAGCAACCGCACACCGGCGCCGCAGGTGGAGTTGTGGGATTTTGCGCTGAGCAAGTGGGCTGAGCAGCCGCTTAACGGTTATGGCACCTTTAGTATCGCCGACCCGGAGCGCTTCCGTGGACCGTATGGCGAGATCGAAGTGCGCTTGTACAACCCGGGGCCGGACGCGGTTGAGATTGACCAGCTGGATTTTGTTTTGAAGTTTGCGCCGTAGTATGTCCGCCATCATCGAGACCAGGAACTTGACCAAGAACTACGGTCGCACTGTCGCCGTTCAGAACATGAACCTGAGCGTGGAGGCCGGCGCCATCTACGGCTTTGTCGGGCCGAACGGCGCGGGCAAGACGACGACGATGCGCATGCTGACCACGCTGCTCGAACCGACGGCGGGCGAAGCCTGGATCGCCGGCCACTCCATCCGCCGCGACCCGAAAGGTGTGCGCCGCGTCATCGGCTATATGCCGGACTTCTTCGGCGTTTACGACGACATGACGGTCTGGGAATATTTGGACTTCTTCGCCGCCTGCTATCACATCCCCGAAGCCACGCGGCGCGGCCTGATTAACGATTTGCTCGAACTGGTGGACCTGGCGCACCGCCGCGACGACCAGGTGGACACGCTCTCGCGCGGTATGAAGCAGCGGCTATGCCTGGCGCGCACGCTGGCCCACGACCCGCAGGTGCTGATCCTCGACGAGCCGGCCTCCGGCCTTGACCCGCGCGCCCGCATCGAAATCCGTGAGCTGCTGGTGGAGCTGAGCCACATGGGCAAGACGGTGTTCTTCTCCACCCACATCCTGGCCGATGTGGACGAAATTTGCACCCATGTGGGCATTGTGGAAGCAGGCCGGCTGGTGGCCCAGGGCAGCTTGGCCGAGATGCAGCGCCGGCTGAAGCCGCACCGCACGCTGCACATCACACTGCTGGATAGGGACATCGAGGCCGCCCGCTCCGCCATCTTTGGCCGCGAAAACGTGCTCGACTTCCGTGAGCTGGACGAGCCGGGCGAACACATCCGCCTCGAAGTGGACTTCGCCGGCGATGAGGCCGCCGTCAGCGCCTTTCTGCGCGACCTGGTGCAGCGCGGGCTGCCCGTGTTGCGCTTCGCCGAAACCACCCACGACGTGGAAGATGTGTTCATGAAGGTCACTCAGGGAATAGTCTCGTAGTCTTGTAGTCTCGTGGTCTTGTAGTCTTCTTGACCGGCCAAACGCGCAACCATGACCGACACTGCCGCCACCGCCCCACATCCCGCCGTGCCGCGCCCGGCGACAAAGCCCCGGCGCACGCTGCGCGAGTGGCTGACGCGCAACCCCGTCGTGCTCAAGGAGCTGCGCGGGCGGATGCGTGGGGCGCGCGCCTTTATTGTGCTCACCGTCTACCTGCTGCTGATGAGCGGCCTCATCACGTTGCTCTATACGCTCTATGTTTCCACTACCAGCAGCGTATACTCCGCCTCCGACCGGCAGTTGCTCGGCAAGCTCGTCTTCGGTAGCATGGTGGTGATCGAGATGCTGCTCGTCTGCTTCATCACGCCGGCCTTCACGGTGGGCGCTATCAGTGGCGAGCGCGAACGCCAGACCTACGATCTGCTGCGCACCACCCTGCTCTCTGAGCGCGCGTTCGTCCTGGGCAAGCTGATTTCGGCTCTATTGTATGTCTTCATATTGCTGCTGGCGGCGCTGCCTCTGCAAAGCCTGGCCTTCCTGGTGGGCGGCGTGGCGGTTGAGGAGATCCTCGTCGCCACCCTGCTGTTGCTGACGGTGGCTTTCCTGTTTGGCGCTGCGGGTGTCTTCTGCTCTTCGATGATGCGGCGCACGCTGGGCGCAACGGTCTTGACCTACGCCTTCGTACTGCTGGCGACTCTTGGCCCGCTGGCCCTGCTCTTCTCGGTGATGATCTTCGTCGGTACAGCCCAATTTCTCGTCTCGCCGCCGGTCGAGCTGCAGATTGTGCTGCTTTACCTCTTCGGCCTGCTCATCGCAACCAATCCCGTCGCCACCCTCATCGCCACCGAAGTCATCCTGGTGAGCAATCAGACCCTGTTCTACTTCACCGCGCCCATTTATGACCCGACGAGCGGCAATTCCATCAACGTTCCGCTGATCTCGCCCTGGATTCCGTACGTCCTTTTTGCGTTGGGCCTCGGTGTTGTGTTTACGTTCCTGAGCATAGCAAACGTTGCGCGTCGGGAACGCTAGCGCGCACTTTCGGCCGGCGGCGGCCCAACGCCGGCGCTTGCCACGCGCCGCTGTGCTCCCTTGAGACTGCTATACTTTCTTTGCGCGGAACTCAAGACGTGCTCGGTCGGTCTTTATGACTATGGTTGCCGATACTCACCTACGTGAAGTGGATGCCTGCCTTTCCGCCTGGCTGCGGCGGCTGCGGTTACGCGACTCCGTACGATGGGCGATGCGCGGGCTGTCGGTGGGATTAACCGCAGCGTTGAGCCTCTCGCTGTTTGCGCGCCTTGTGCCGTGGCAGCCGCTGCCGGTCCTCATCGGCCTGTCGGCTGTGCTGGTGCTGGTGGGTGCGATGCTCGGATTGACCATTGCCTACTTCTGGCCGCGTCCCCGGCTGGCCGCCGCCCGTTACTTCGACCGTATCCTCGGTCTGGCCGAGCGCACCTCGGCAGCGCTGGAGTTGGCGCAGCAGCCCGGCCTCGCGCCTGACTGGCTGGTGCGCGAGCAGTGGGCC
>JANWXR010000169.1 GCA_025057205.1 Anaerolineales bacterium
ACGCGTGTAGGCATCATGCGCCGGACGCGCCTCTTCCGGGCGGGGATCACAGCGGGCGGCTTCGGTGGCGCTGTACACTCGTTGGGCCGCAATCAAGAAGTTGATGTAGTCAAGTGCGTCGCATTTGGCAGGGTTCATACCCGCTAGTCTAAAACACTTATGGCAACTGCGTAAGTCCTAGACCAGATCGTCGTAGATTAAGGTCTGGGGTTGAGTGGCCTGCTTGCTTGTTGCCTCATTCCCCGGATCAGTCAAACGCCGAGCTTCTTCCACATTGCGTCGAGCCAGCGCCAGCCTTTCCACCTGGAGCTGGATGTGCTGGCTGAGCTTTGTGGCCGCTTGCTCATATGCGGAAATCGTCTGCTCCAGCGCGCGGAGTGCGCTGCGGATGACCTCTCTGCTCTCCTGGCTCAACGGGCTGGTCTCGCGAAGTTCCCGGTGCAGTTTAGCCTGGCGCTCGTAGGCCAATTCCAGCTGGAGCTGTGTCTCGCGTTGTTCATGTCGCAGGCGGCTCAGCTCGATCTCCATCGCTTCGACCCGATTGCGATGATACGTCACCTGAGGATGATAGAGAAACCGAACGGCCATAGCACCTCCCGTGAATCGACTTTCCTGCTGTGGATTTGAGAGCTGCAAATGGGAATGCTGGCCCGTGCTGGAGTGACAGACGGAGATTGCACGCACACACCACTGCTATCGCTATCTTAGCTGTATTCGCCCAGGCGGGAGATAGGAGATGGTTGGGAATAGTTGGGAATAGTTGGCAACCTTTAGCGCGCCGTGCCCACCACTGTCGCGTTGCTGCTATTGTGCAGCCGCCAGGAACGTCTCCGGTATCTGCACAGTCACCGCCTCACAGGTGGCACAGACCTGGCCACCGGCGGAGAGCGTCGCCGACACCACCACCTTGCGGGCCTTGAGTTCCTTGACCTGTCCCCGAACCTCAAGAGGGATGCCGAGTGGGGTGGGGCGCAGGTAGTTGACGTGTAGAGCGGCGGTGACAAAGCGGAAGCGTGGCTCGGCGGGCGCCGTCTCCGGCGTTAGCCCAGCGGCGCGGATGGCCGCGGCAGAGGCCGTGCCGGTGCAGTGACAATCGAACAGGGAAGCGATTAACCCGCCATACACGAATCCGGGGATCGCCGTGTGTTCCGGCCTGGGGATAAACACCGTGAGCGTGGTGTTGTCGTCCTCCCAGTATGTTTTGATCTGCAGGCCCTTTTCGTTGAGGCGCCCACAGCCGTAGCAGTGGCTCAGATGGTCGGGGTAGAAGTCCTGAAAGGCTTTTCTTGTCATAGCCGCAGTATAACGCAACGACAGCGGATGTATGGTGCGAAGCGCGTTTTTGGAGGACACGAATGAGTGCACTGAAAAAAGGTCATGATCGAAACGCTTGGCCGCCACATATGCCGCTTTGGTGGTAATCTCGACGCCATATATGGTGGCGTTTGCACCTGAAAAGTAGTTTTTTCAGTGGAGTCACGAATGAGTACACTGAAAATAGGACTTACGCAGTTGGCGGAGGTTGCTGCCATATCTGGTGAACTTCTGGCGGGCATGACCGCCACAAATGTGGCAGCACGGGCGCAACTGCGTAACTCCTAGCAAAGTATGACCTCCGGCGATGTGCACTCTGGTGTTCGTCGGCGCGCACCTGCATGATGAGTCGTTCGGCCCCGGCGGCGCGCTGGCCGAGTATGCGCTGCGCGGCGTGCGTGTGGTGTACGTCTGTGCCACGCGCGGCAAGGCGGGGGCGGCAGACCCCGAACATCTGACCGGGCACGCTACGCCGGGCGATATGCGCTGGGCGGAGTTGACCACAGCGACGCGAGAGTTGGGGTTGGCCAAGATCATCTGCCTCGGTTACCGCGGTTCAGGTATACTCGGCGCCTACCCACCGGCCACAGACGATTCGAAGGGGTGCGGTGAGAAAGCATCGAATTGCGCGAATGAACGTGAATGCTGAGCGTGTTTCGATGCCTGCCTATCAATCATCAGTCTTTAGTCTTTAGTCTTCAGTCATCCCGAATCATCACCGCAATCACCTCCGCCGGCCCGTGCACGCCCACGGTGAGCGTCATCTCGATGTCGGCGGTGCGGCTAGGGCCGCTGATGAATGTGAGCGCGCTACGGTTGCGCAACACATCGGCCAAGTCAGGGCGAGCGGTCAGCCAGGCGGCCAGCGAGGGGTGCAATTGCTCCATGCGAATTAGCGCAATGTGCGTGCGTACGGACATATAAGCCAGGCGCGGCCTTCCCGGCCCGGCCATCACAACCAGCGTCCCCGTCTCTGCCAGCGCCGCATCTACACCGGTGATTCCGATCCGAATCCGCTCATTGGCGCGCAGCGCTTCGGCGCGGCCTGTGCCACGCGGCAGCTCGCCTGACTCGATGCGGATGCCTGCGCGGCGCAGGCTGCTGAGCGCATCGGGCACGGCCAGATGTTCCTCGCTCCATGCCAGCACCGTGTCGGCGTTGCGAGCCGTCACCAGTTTGAGCAACAGTTCAGGCACGTCAGTCGCGTGCGTGGTGATCGTCGTCCCGCTGAGACGCTTGAGTTCCGCAGCGAATTGGTCGGCGAAGGAGGCGGCGGACGGCGGGCCGCCGGCGATGGACGGCAGGGAGACGGCAGGCGGCGTCGGCAATCGGGCCGCCGTAAGCGCCTGACGGATATTGCCAAGGATGGCGTTACGTGAGTCGGTCATCGGCATTGAGCCGGAGATGTTCTCCATTCTTCTCTTCATTCTCCATTCTTTTCCGCCTCTTCCAGCGCGCGCGGAACGAGTCTCTGGGAAAGGCCGGAAAGTCGCGGCGATTCGTCCAGGCATTGAGCGGCGGCGGCAGTTGGTGGATTTGACCGTCCTTTGCAATCAGGCTGCTGCCGAGTGCGGCGAAGAACCGGCCCAACTCGTAGAGCACCGGCGAACTCATCGCTACGGCCCACACTTTGAGAGCCACAGACAGCCACAACGGGGCCTGCCCCTCCTTCACCGAGCGCCGGCGCACGGCCAGCAGCATGGTGGGGATGTCAATGCGCACCGGGCAGATGTCGCGGCACGCGCCGCAGAGCGTGCTGGCATGCGCCAGCTCGTTGAACTCCGACCCGAACAGCGCCGGCGAGACCAGCGAGCCAATGGGGCCGCCATACGGCGTGCCGTAGGCATGGCCGCCCAACTCACGGAATACCGGGCAGACGTTGAAGCACGCGCCGCAGCGGATGCACAGCAGGCTCTCGGCCAGCTCGCTGCCGAGTGTGCGCGAGCGGCCGTTGTCCACCAACACGACGTGGAACGCTTCGGGGCCGTCGGGTTCGTCCGGCCTGCGCGGCCCGCTGACAAGGGAAATATAGCTGGTGAGCTTCTGGCCGGTGGCCGAGCGCGGCAACAGGCGCAACATCACCTCGAGGTCGGCCAGCGTGGGCACCAGCCGCTCGATGCCCATCAGCGCAACGTGGACGCGCGGCACGTCCTTGGTCAGATCGGCGTTGCCCTCATTCGTTACAACCGCAACGGCCCCACACTCCGCCACGCCGAAGTTAACACCGGTGATGCCCACGTCCGCCCGATAGTAAACCTGCCGCAGCTCGCGTTGCGCCAGGGCCGTCATCTTCTCTACGTCCAGCGTTGGCTCCATTCCAAAGCGCTCATGGAACAACGCCGAGACCTCCTCGCGCCGCAGATGGACGGCAGGCGCGATAAGATGCGCAGGCGGCTCGCCGCGCAGCTGCACGATCCACTCCCCCAGGTCGGTTTCCACCACACGCAACCCCTTCGCTTCCAGCGCTGCGTTGAGATGGATCTCCTCACTGACCATAGATTTGGATTTGGCGACAACACCTTCGTTCCCGCCCCCTTTCGTTGAGGGAGAGGAGAGCGCACTGCGAACGATGTCGAGGACGATGCGGCATGCGTCTTCGCCGGTAGCAGCCCAGTGAACGTGACCACCGTTCCGTTCG
>JANWXR010000016.1 GCA_025057205.1 Anaerolineales bacterium
GCCGTACTCCTTGCCCGCCAACACAATCAGCGGCACGCCCGCCTCCTTGTACTTCATAGCCGCGTCGTAGATGGACATCTTCTCCGGCGGGCTGCCGGCCGCCGGCGGCCCGAAATACAGCGTGTTCCCGCCTTCCTCGCCGCCCAGCAACAGGTTCTTCAGGCGAATGTTGGCGAAGGTGCCGCGCGTCATCACCCGGTCGTTTGCGCGCCGCGTGCCGTACTGGTTGAAGTCCTTAGGCTGCACGCCGCGCTCGATGAGGTAGCGGCCCGCCGGTGAGTCTTTAGGAATGTTGCCTGCCGGTGAGATATGGTCGGTGGTGATGGAGTCGCCGAACAGGCCAAGCACGCGCGCGCCGCGAATTTCCTTCAGCGGCTCAAGCTCCAATTTCAAATCCTCGAAGAACGGCGGCTTTTGAATGTACGTCGAGTTTTCGTCCCACGCATACAGCTCGCCGCCGCTCACCGGGATGGCGTTCCACTCCGGGTTGCCGTCGAAGACATTAGCGTAGGTGCGCGTAAACATCTCTTGGTCAATCGAGGCCGCGATGGCCTCGGCGATCTCCTTTTGCGTCGGCCAGATGTCGCGGAGGTACACCGGTTGGCCGTCCTTGCCGACGCCCAGCGGCTCGCTGCTCAGGTCAATGTCGGTGGTGCCGGCCAGCGCGTAGGCGACGACGAGCGGCGGCGAGGCCAAGAAATTGGCCTTGACCTGCGGATGCACGCGGCCCTCGAAGTTGCGGTTGCCGCTGATGACGGCGCTGGCGACCAGGTTGCCCTCGGTCACCGCCTTCGCCACCGCCTCGGGCAGCGGGCCGCTGTTGCCGATGCAGGTGGTGCAGCCGTAAGCGGCTACGTGAAAGCCGAGCTGTTCGAGGTAGGGCAGCGTCCCGCTCCGGCGCAGATACTCCGTCACCACCTTCGAGCCGGGGGCCAGCGAGGTCTTCACATACGGCTTGACCGTTAGCCCCTTCTCCACCGCCTTCTTGGCCAGCAGGCCCGCGCCCAGCATCACGCTCGGGTTGCTGGTGTTGGTGCAAGAGGTGATGGCGGCGATGACCACGGCGCCGTGGCTCATCTCGGATTTTTGATTATGGATTGCGGATTGGCCGTTGCCCAGGATAACGGTTTTATTCAACTCACTTTCAGGCAGGCCAAACCCGCGCTCTTTCAGCGGCGCGCTCAGGGCTTTGCGGAACGCGGCCTTGAGTTCGCGCATCGGCACGCGGTCTTGCGGGCGCTTGGGGCCGGCCAGCGAAGGCTCCACCGTGCTCAGGTCAAGTTCGAGTGTATCGGTAAAGACGGGATCGGGCGTGGCGTCGGTGCGGAAGAGGCCCTGCTCCTTAGCGTACCGCTCCAGCAGCGCTGCCGAGTCGCCTCGGCCTGTCTGGCGCAGGTAGCGCAGCGTCTCCTCGTCCACCGGGAAGAAGCCGCAGGTCGCACCGTATTCGGGCGCCATGTTGCCGATGGTGGCGCGGTCGGCCAGGGACATCGCGGACAGTCCCGGCCCGTAGAACTCCACGAATTTGTCCACCACGCCCTTTTTGCGCAGCATCTGCGTAATGGTCAGCACCAGGTCGGTGGCGGTGACGCCCTCGCGCAACTCGCCGGTCAATTTGAAGCCGATGACCTGCGGCGTAACCATGTACAGCGGCTGGCCGAGCATCACCGCCTCGGCCTCGATGCCACCCACGCCCCAACCCAGCACGCCGAGGCCGTTGATCATCGTGGTGTGCGAGTCGGTGCCGACGAGCGTATCGGGGAAGAGCACGCGCCCGTCGTCCTCCGGCCTGGAGAGCACGCCCTGCGCCAGGTATTCAAGGTTGACCTGATGCACGATGCCGGTGGCCGGCGGCACCACGCGCAGGTTGTTGAAGGCCTGCGCCCCCCAGCGCAGGAACTCGTAGCGCTCGCGGTTGCGCTCGAACTCCAGTTGCGCGTTGCGCAGCAGCGCCAGCTCGCTGCCGAAGTAATCCACCTGCACCGAGTGGTCAATCACCAGGTCAACGGGAACCAGCGGGTTGATTTTCTTCGGGTCGCCGCCGAGGCGTTTGACGGCGTCGCGCATCGCGGCCAGGTCCACGATGCAGGGCACGCCGGTAAAGTCCTGCATCACCACGCGGGCAGGGAGGAAGGGCAACTCCACCGGCTCCGGGTTGGCGGCGTTCCACTGCGCCAGGCGCTTCACGTCGTCTTCGGTGACCAGGTAGCCGTCGCAGTTGCGCAGCACGGATTCGAGCAGCACCTTGATTGAGAACGGCAGGCGGTCGAGGCCCGGTGCCAGGCTGGCCCGGGCGAGCGCCTCGAGCCGGTAGATGTAGAAGTCGCCTAGCCGGGCGCGGGCGCCGAACGAGTTCTTCAGTTTGGGAAGCATGGGGATTATCCTTTCGAGTCGAGCCGCACAGGAGCCCTCGAGAACGAAGTGATGACCAGGACTAAGCACAGCCGTAACTGCTCAGCCTGTCTGATTGATCCACAGATTACGCAGATTTTCGCAGAAAAGAGTCTGTGACAATCTGCGACATCTGTGGATTCCCCAGCCTATCGGCGATTATGACCTGAGCAGTTACGCACAGCCGAATTATAACGGTGGGTTCAGCCACGCGCGGAGCGCCAGTGAAGCGGGCCGGCTGCGTGCGCTCTTAACCTGCATTCGCTGTGTTCTGATTGTCTGTGCCAAGTCCGGAAGCGCTGGGATTTGTCTGTATATAGGTTCTGCCTAATCGTCCAACTTAAGAGTCAACTCAAACTTGCTTCACACGACTTCTACCCCATCATCGTAAGTTTGAACTAAGTAGTGCTTGTGTGTTGTGGTCACCTCTCCTTACTAAGAGCCCACCCGAATAACTGGTAAACTTGACCCATGACCAAGCAAGCAGTCTCAACTCAACGCGCGCGTGCGCGCACGCCGAACAACAAAACCATCACGAACTTTCGCATTTCCGATGCCCTTTGGAAGGTTCTCCAACCTCTGCTGCCTGTGCATGTCAAGCTGGAAAGCCTCGTGGTTGCCCGTCCCGAACCGACGGGAGAGAAACCGCAAGGCGTGTGCTTGGACAAAGGCTACGACTATCAGGAAGTGCGAGACCTCTTGCACGAATTTGGCTTCACTGCACACATTCGTGCGCGCGGCGAAGAAGCAAAAGCCTTGGCGGCAGAAGCCGGTAAGCGGGCGCGGCGTTGGGTGGTGGAGCGATTACTTCGCCATTGGTGATCCTTCATTCCTGGCCTCTCTCCTGAAAGTACAAGGGAGACGTGGCGTCAGAAGGCGTTGCCAGCCCTCCACGGCAGCCAGCCCGAAGCCCAGCAGCGTGGCGAACCAGCCCCAGCCCGGCGGCCAGGTGACGCGCATGAGTTCGGAAGCCACCGGCCAGAGCGCCCACCATGCCCAGATGCTGAAGCCCAAACCGGTCACTGCCAGCGCGATTTGAACGAATCCGGCGACCTCATCCGGCAGCAGCAGCGCGAGCGGCACGGCCAGCAGGGCGATGCAGGCGAGGAAGAACTGGGCCTGAAACTCTGGGTCGGCGTAGGCGCTGAGGAGGTAGGGGTAATAGGGGAATACGGCGGCAACGCTCAGACCGGCGAGGGCGAGCAGTACCCAGCCGAGTGCGCTATCGGGCAGGAGGGCGCTCAGCCAGTCGCGCGGCGCGGCGCGGCGCACGCGGGCCGCTGCCAGCCCGAACAGCACGGTCAGGCAGGCGCAGGGGACGAGGAAGGTCAGCCGGTCAAACGGCAGCGCGCCGGTGAAGACGCCCGGTAGAAACTCCACCCACTCGGAAAGTTCGTAGGCGTTGGGCTGTAAAGCGCCGGCGGGCAGCGCCAGCCAGGGCTGCCAGTAGCCGAACAGCGCCAATACCAGAGCGCCCGGCAACAGGTAACGTTGCATCATTAGAGCAAATTCCTGATTGCTTTACGGTTCCGTAGACTGAAAACAGGTCGAATTTCGCATGCCTTGCCGTAATTCAAGCTGGAAACCGCTCTAAGCCTGGGCCGGCGGCGTAATGACATCGTCCAGCACGCGCTGGATTTCTTTCTCTTCGACCTGCTGCTGATTGAAGTAGTCTACCATGAATTGCGAGCGCCGCAGGCGCACGGTGAGCGGCGCGACGGTGCGCACGTCAGCTACGGTGGCCTCGGTGCGGTTATCGGCGGCGGCCAGGGCGCGGGCGGCTTCGAACAGCGTGATCTCGGCGCGCAGCGAGTCGATTTGGAGGCGTTGCACCAGCTGCAGGCCGGCCTGCTCGGCTGCGGGCTGGAGACGCACCGAGGGCAGCAAGTTGCGTGCGGCTTGCACCTCGTCGCGCATTTGCAGCGTCTCGGCGGCGTAGGCGGCAACGACGGCTTTGGGGTTAGTCAGATAAGCGCGCACGCGGCGGTACGCTTCCAGTCGTTCGTCCGGGTCGGTCAGGCCGGAGACGATGAGCCGCAGGCCAAAGCGGTCGAGGATTTGGGGGCGCAGCCGGCCCTCCTCCGGATTCATCGAGCCGATAAGGACGAAGCGCGCACGATAGGTGCCCGCGACCGGGCCGCGTCGCACGGTGTACATGCCCTGCGCCGCTGCATCGAGGATGGCATCCACGATTTCGTCCGCCAGCAGGTTGACCTCGTCAATGTAGAGGATGTTCTGGTCGGCCTGAGCGAGCAGGCCGCGCCGGATGCGCATTCGTTTATGGGCGGCGGCGGCCTCGTCCAACCCGCCCACCACGTCCTCCAGCCGCGCATTCAGCGGCAGCTCGATCAGCTTCACCGGGTCAAGATAGGTGAGGGGCCGGCCCTCGCCATACTTCTTAGCGCAGTCCGGGCAGACGGCGTCCATGCCGCCGGCCTCGATGTCTTCGGGCAGGCAGCCGTACTGGCACAGGGAGCGATGCACCAGCGGCATCAGGTCGGAGAGGCTGCGGACGGCGGTGGTCTTGCCGGTGCCGCGTGGGCCGACGAGCAACACACCGCTGATGGCAGGGTTAATCAGCGCCAGCAGCAGCGCCAGCTTCATCTCACGCTGGCCGACCAGGCCGAGGAAGGGAAAGCGGATGTCGTCGGCCAGGCCGCGGTCGCCGGGCGAGACGGCGTCCAGAAAGCGCTTGCCGGAGACCTGTTCGAGGAGTTGTTGTAGCGAGGGGAGATTTTCGGACATGCCTGTCACACCTGTGTCGTATTGTGTATTTCATTAGCCGTAGACGCAATACGCAATACGAAACACGCTACTTCTGCCGTTGGCTCAACCGGTATGCTTGCCGCGCCTTGGCGGCCTCCCACTGGGCGCGCTCCTCGTCAGTCTCGAGGAGCAGCGGCGGCACCGGCGTGGGATGGCCTTTCTCATCGAGTGCCACGTAGACGAAGTAGGCGGTGTTGGTGTGCGTCGTTTCGCCGGTGAGCAGGTTCTGCGCGCTGACCTCGATGCGCGTCTCGATCGAGGTGCGCCCGACGTATGTCAGGTTGGCCTCTACGGTCACCAGGTCGCCGACGTGGATCGGCTCCTTGAACAGCACCTGGTCTACGGCAACGGTGACCACTGGGCGCCGGCTGTGGCGCATGGCTGCCGAGGCGCCGGCCTCGTCCATCAGGCGCATGATGTAGCCGCCATGAACGTTGCCGAGCAGGTTGGCTTCGGCGGGCGGCATGAGCAGGGAGAGGGTGATGCGCGAGGCGCGGGCGGGTTTGGGCTGCATTCAGAGATTGGAGATTGGGGGTTTGAGATTTTGGATTTGGCTATTATACGAGCGAATCTCTCATCTCCAATCTCTGCTTTCTTTCCCGTCCGTTATTCTCCCATATCTCTGGCCGCCGGGTCGGCGTCGAGGGGATGTAGGAGTTCAGGCCACTCGTCCAGCACGTCAATGGTATCGAAGCCAATTTCGGCGAACAGCGGCGGCAGCGGCATGCTGGCCGGCAGGGTGATGCGCTGCGCCGGCGGCTTGGGAGGCGTATGGCGCACGCCGTTCACGCTATCGAGGGCGCGTTTGCGCAGGATGCGAAAGTCGCGCGACAGTTCGCCAACGTATTGTCCGGTGACCGAGAAGACGCGGCCATCGCGCTCAACCCAGCCGATCCATTCACCGCGTTCGTTGTAAAGATGACCGTTGGCCAGGAGCGTGGCGGCCCACCGGCCGCGTGAAGTGTAGATGGGAAACTGTCTCATGCCCCGGATTATAGGCCGCGCCGGCGCGCGCGTCGGTTGGTTTTGGGCGGTAAGGGTAGCGTTAGGAACGCTTTGTCCCATCTGCAATGATGGCCGGACAGAGATGTTTATTCGAACAGAGGCGGATGCTCTCCCAGGGCGAACAGGATGCGACGCAGATTGACCAATCCGATGCGATTGAGTTGCAATTTCTCGACAGTTGCACGGCCTGTGGGCGTCAATCCCAGAATGAGCGAGCAGTCTTCGTTCCAGGTAAAGTGTTTGCTCCAGCTATGCTGGCGTGGATGGTAGAGTGGGACCCACTGACGGGTAACCGGGTCTTGCGCTTCGGTGGCTGTGTACTTTCGGCTGTTGCAGCCTTGGCAGGCAAACGCCGGATTATCGAGCTGTGTCGTGCCTTGTTTTGACAAGGGTTGAATGTGTTCGATCGAGAACGTGTCAGGAGAGTAACGCTCTTGAGCGCAGCAATACTCGCAGCAGCCGCGGGCGCGTTCGATGACTGCACTGCGCTGAGAGGCGGTGATCCGTGGCTCAGGCATGAGCACGCGGGCTTAGGCCAAGCTGGGCCATGAGTTCCGGGACGGAAACGCCGCGAAGTTGCGCCAATTCAGTCAACGCTTCAAGGCGCCCGACGTTTAGGGCTTCAAGCTGGTCGGAGAGCGCGATCAGTTCTGCTTGCTCGTCCGGGGTCAGCGTCTCATCTCGCCGTCGCGCCAGCAGGTCCTCGTACCGTTGCCAGGCTTCGGGCGATAAGCTGGCGTTGATGCGTTGCAAGAGTTCGGCTTCCGGGCGGGCCAGTCCCCGCAGCCCGTTCTGGATGAGACGCTCGGCATAGGCGCTGGGCGCGAGGCCGGCCTGCGCTGCCCGGCGCCGCAGTTCTTTTTCCAGGTCGGGGGCAATTTGTAGGGTGAGGGTCATCGCGAATGCTCCTTCGCCTGAATCTCAGCAAATTGACACCGGCAATTCTAACCGCTGCTACAAAGTCTAACAAACCATCGGCTCAGATGGCTGACTCACGGTCTTGGCACAAGCGATGATACAGGGCCAGCAATTGCTCGGCAGATTTGCTCCAGGTGAAGGCGCGGGCGCGGGCGAAGCCTCGGGCGATGAGTTCGGCGCGCAGGGCCTCGTCCGTGGTGGTACGGCTCAGCGCCTCGGCCAGTGCCGGCACGTCGGTCGGTGGGACGAGCAGCGCGGCGTCACCCGCAACTTCGGGCAAGCAGCTCGCTGTGGAGGCGACCACGGGCGTGCCGCAGGCCATCGCTTCCAGAATCGGCAGACCGAAGCCTTCATACAGGGACGGATAGGCCAGGACGCGCGCCGCCGAGTACAACGCCGGCAGGTCGCCATCTGCCACGAAGCCCGGAAACCGCACCCGCTGCTTCAAACCGAGCCGCTCGACTTCGGCGAAGATCGAATCGAAGAGCCAGCCTTTGCCGCCGGCGATGACCAACTGAAGACTGATGAATGATGACTGAAAGGCAAGTTCGGCGAAGGCCTGAAGGAGGCGCACGTAGTTCTTGCGTGGCTGGAGCGTGCCGATGGCCAGAATGAACGGCGCCTCGCCCAGGCCGTAACGGGCGCGGACGGCGGCCAGTTGCGCTGCATCGATCACCGGGCGGAAGTTGGCTTCCACGCCGCTGTACAACACGGTAATCTTTTCGGCGGGCACGCGGTACAGCTCGATCAGGTCGTCCTTGGTCGTCTGCGAGTCGGCGAGCACGTGGTCGGCGCGGGCGACGGAGCGCGGCACAACGGCGTTGAGGTACGCCAGCAGGCCGGGCGCCGCAGAGTCGGGGTCGCGCACAAAGGAAAGGTCATGAACGGTAAGCAGGGTGCGCGTCCCGCGCCGCACGGGTGGCAGGGTGAAGTCCGGCGAGTGAAACACGTCCACCGGGCCGATGAAGGTCTCGATCGGCAGCGGCAGTCGGGCGCGGTGCCACAGGCGCGCCAGCCAGATGTCGTGGATGGGCAGGGCGGTGATGCGGAAGTTGGGCGGCAGCGGCGGCAGCGGGTGCGGGCGCGTGCGTGAAGCGAAGAACAGGCGGTAGTGGTTGTCGGGGTCGGCGGCGGCCAGGGCGCGCAGAAGCTCGCGCGTGTAACGGCCGATGCCCGCGCCCTGCGCGACCGCCGCCGTCACATCCAGGCCGAGGCGCATCTAGTTGCTGAGTGTCTGCACTGGCGGCTCGGTCGCAGGCGGCGTAGCTGCCGGCGCTTTCTGCCCGAGCGCGCGGCGGACGTACTCAATCAGCGATTTGGAGTTGATGGGCTTGGTGAGGAAGGCATCGGCGCCGGCGGACTGGCTCTCCAGGCGCGTCTTCTGGTCGGCCTTGGCAGTCAGGATGACAATGGGCAGGTCTTTGCTTCTTTCGCTGGCGCGCACTTTGCGCAGGATGGTGAAGCCGTTGACGTCCGGCATCATCAGGTCGAGCAAAATCAGGTCGGGGGTGCGAACGGCCAACCAGTCGAGCGCTTCCTGGCCGGAGAGACAGGCATGCGCTTCGAACCCGGCATGGGTCAGGATCATGCGCATGATCATCGCCAGGTCGGGGTCGTCATCAACAATCAGGATGACGGGTTTAGCGTCGTTTGACATCGCGATAGGTCCAGAAGCGGTTCACGAAGAAGTTCCAGAACAGCAGGACGGCGACGCGGCAGACGAGGGCGAGGTTGCCGGCCAGGTTCAGATTCGGTAGCAGCGATTGTAGCCCGGACAAGGCGGTGGCCGCAACCAGCGGCCGGGTGACGGATAACGCTAGCGTAAACACGGGCACACCGATAAGCAGGCCGGCCACGCTGACGATGAAGAACTTGGTGAGCTTTTTGGCCTGATTGCTCTGACGCGCTTCGGGATAGATCCAACCGTAGTTCCACAGGAAGTTGTTGAGCACGGCGGCGCAGAACGAGGTCGCTTGTTCGATGACTTCGGGATGCGTCAGCAGATAGGGGATGGGAAGCAGCCGATGGGCGATCTGTTCACCGACATTCATGGCGTGTAGCAGATTGAAGGTGCCGAAGTCCACCATGAAACCCATCGTCCCGACGATGAGGAATTTGATGAACCGTTTGCGCTCAACCGGCTGGCGACGTGCGAGCCGAACCAGACCAGTCACCGGTTTGACCTCGAGTTGAGAAGATAACATGCAGCACTCCGATCTGTGTGGCCAGCAGTAAATCCGTGTTATTGACGTGCAGGTTGTCCACAATCTGGTGGGTCAGGAGGTGTACCCAAACCCCCAGCAGTCCCAGCAACAGCCCACGCCGAAGACCGGAGCTGCGCTTGAGGGCGGACAGGGTAAGGATAACGACTGTTGCCCAGATGGCCACATAGGCGACTAGTCCTACCAAACCGGTCTCCGCCCAGGTGTTCAGGTAGATGTTGTGGGCGTGACTGAGGTGAAACGGCCAGTTGGCCAGGGCGTATTGCGGGTAGGCCCCGCCGTAATTGCCCAGACCAACGCCCAGCCAGGGGTGCGCGGCAATCATGCTCTGCGCGGCTTGCCAGTGCGCCAGCCGTTCCACCAGCGCAAAGTTCGCGTCGTTGATGTTCACGCCGCGCACATCGCTCACGTTGACGAAGTCGGCCACGTTCGCCAGGCGCGCGGCAATGCTCGCCGGAACCAGCCCGGCCTGTAGGAGCAGCCAGCCACTCACTAGTGCTGTGCCCACCAGCCCCAGGCCCACGCTCAGGCGCTGTGGCCAGAACGCGGCCATGACCAGCGCCGCCGCCGCCGCGCCCAGCCAGGCCCCGCGCGAGAAGGAGACGTAGAGGCCGGCGAGGAACAGAAGGGTGAGAAGGAAGAAGAAGGTAGAAAGTAGAAAGTGACGGGGGAAGTGGGGCGTTGAAAATAGAGAGCGGAGAGAGGGGATTGGAGATTGGAGATTGAGGCGGGCGAGGCTTTGGCTGAGGGCACCGAGCGCCAGGCCGGCAGCGAGCGGCCAAACGAGGCCGAGGTAGCCGCCGAAGGGGTTGGGCTGCTCGAAGGTTCCATAGGCCCGGTAAAGACTGCCGGACAGCAAAAAGCTCTCCGGCCCCTCGCCGCGAAAGCGATACTGATAAATCCCCAGCGCCGCCTGCGCCGCGCCCGCCAGCAGCAGCGCGCCAATGAGCCAGGGCAGACGCCCGCGCTGCGCCTCGCTGTATACGATGACGATGACCAGGACGACTTCAATCCATTTGATGAGTTCGTTCAGGCCATCGCGCCAGTCCGCGGCGTTGTACAGCGAGAGCGCGCCGGTGAAAATCCACATGCCCAGGGGGACGAAAATGAAGAGGCGCGGCGCGCTGAGTTCGCGTCGCAGCAGGCTGCGCGCCAGCCAGCTGGCGAGGGCCAGCCCGAAGAAAATCTGGCCGAAGTCCCAGAACAGGCCGGCGCGCCCCGTGGCGGCCAGGTACGCGCGCGTCGGGCCGAGCAGCAACGCTACACCCAGCCCAAGGGCCGGCTCCAGCAGAAGCGCGAGCGCAACCAGGCCGGCGCCGGCCAGCGCGACGAGGCCGTATTCGAGCGGCAGCCAGGCGAGGAGGAGGCCGCCGGCCAGGGCCAGCAGCGCCGCAAGGTAAGAGGGTGACGGCAAACGCAACGCGTGCAAACGGCTACTTCACCAGGTTGCGGAAATACTCGATCGTGCGCCGCAGGCCGTCTTCCAGCTCGACCTTCGGCTCCCAGCCCAGCAGAGCTTTGGCTTTGGAGATGTCCGGGCGGCGCTGTTGTGGGTCGCCCTGCGTCCGGCCATCGGGCACGAAGCGCAGGCCGGCGGGATTACCGGTGACGGCGTTCACCTTCTCCGCAAGCTCGCGGATGGTGATTTCGTTCGGATTGCCGAGGTTGATGGGGTAGTGCTCGTCCGACCGGAGCAGGCGCACGATGCCCTCCACCAAGTCGTCCACGTAGCAGAAGCTGCGCGTCTGCGAGCCGTCGCCATAGACCGTAAGCGGCTCGCCGCGCAGCGCCTGGCCGACGAAGTTCGGCACCACGCGCCCGTCGTCCAGCTCCATGCGTGGGCCGTAGGTGTTGAAGATGCGGACGATGCGCGTGTCCACGCCGTGCGTGCGGTAGTAGGCCATCGTCAGCGCCTCGGCAAAGCGTTTAGCCTCGTCATAGACCGAGCGCACACCCACCGGGTCCACGTGGCCCCAGTACGTTTCTTTCTGAGGATGTTCGAGCGGGTCGCCATAGACCTCGGAGGTGGAGGCGAGCATAAAGCGCGCGCCTTTGGCCTTCGCCACGCCGAGCGCGTTGAGCGTCCCCAGCGCGCCGACCTTGAGGGTCTGGATGGGGAGCTGGAGGTAGCCGGTGGGCGCGGTCTTGCTCGGGCTGGCGGGCGAGGCGAAGTGCAGCACGGCGTCGAGTGGGCCGTCTATGTAGATGTAGTCGGAGACGTTGTGCTTGATGAAGCGGAAGTCGTCGCGGCCTGCCAGATGCTGGATGTTGCGAATGTGGCCGGTAATCAGGTTGTCCATGGCGATGACGGAATGGCCGTCCGCCAGCAGTCGGTCGCAAAGGTGTGAACCGATGAAGCCCACCCCCCCGGTAATCAGGATCCGCATAGGATGTCACTCCGGCGACGTGGAAGGGAACTTGTCTAAAACCCGTGTAATTCTAGCACGTGGCTTGGGGAGGCGCGATTGTCCGCAAGCTGCGTGTGCATGCAAAACATGTCAGCCGCACCCTGAGCGGAGTTGAAGGGGTGGCACGTTCCCTGACAACCTTTGCGCGCACACCAAGCTGCGCAGGGATTGTATTGTGCCAAGACGCGAAGTCACCACACCAGGAGCAACAAAACCTTTCGTCTTTGCCGCCCCTGCGCCCTTGCGTCTAGCTCGCGAGGGTTTTCGATGCAAAGTCGCCAAGGCATAGAGGGTATCTCTTTGTGCCTTTGCTTTAGCGCAGCCGCTGCACGAGCGCCAGCGCCAGCATGAAGGCGAAGGCCAAATCCACCAGAAAGAAGGAGTGGTCTACCAGGCCGTGCGCCAGCATGTCGGCAACGAGAGCCATCAGGCCGATGCGCAGGGCGATGAGATGTGGGGAGGCTGACGGGGCAGGGGGGTGAGAGGGTGAGAGGGCGACGCGCCAGAAGTTGACGAGCAACCAGGCTCCGGTGGCAAAGCCGACGAGGCCGAGCCGGCTGAGGAAATCCAGCGCGAGGTTGTGCGGATGAGAAAGGTTCGGTTCCTGCCAGGCCTGGGGCAGGATGTAGAAGCCGCGATAGGCGTATAGGAAGTTGTCCGGCCCAACGCCAAGCCAGGGATGATCGAAGAACATCCGCCAGGCGGAGAGCCACAGGTTGAGACGAAAGAAGCCCGTCCCGGATTGCAGGTCGAACAGGCCGGCGAGGCGCGGCACGAAGCCGGCGGCCATCGGCAGCGCAAGCAGCCCCAGCACCAGTAACACGCCGACCAGCAGCACCCCGCGTCGCCCCTGCCAGCCGATGATGATGACGGCCAGCAATGCCGGCAGGCCCAACACCAGCGCGCCGCGCGAGAAGGTGAGAAAGAGGGCGGTGGACATGACGAGACAGGCGAGGCCGTAAAGGATGCGGCGTGTTGCGTGTTGCGTGTTACGGAGCGGGCCGATGACGGCGACGGCCAGCGCGACGGACAAGGTGCGTCCCAGATAAAGCGCCAGGTTGTTCGGCGAGCCGTACACGCTGCGGATGCGCGCCACGCCCTCCTCGGTGACGATCAGGCCCGAGCCGCTGACGTACTGATACAACCCAATGGCCGCGACCGCGACCCCGCCCAGAATGAAGAAATCCACGATGCGCCAGAGGGCGTTCTCATCCAGCGGGATGACGCGAAGTAGAAAGTAGAAAGCCGCTGCGCCGAGGAGGACGGTGCGGAACTCGTAAATGGCGACAGCCCGCTGCTCGGCAGCCAGAGTGCTGAGGGCGGAGACCAGCAAAAGGGCAAGGACGCCGAGGTCGAGGGAGGAGATTGCACGCGTTGCTTTGAGCGTATTGCGTATTGTGTGTTGTGTGTTGTGTATTGTGTGTTGCATGCCGGCCTTCTGCTTCCAGGCTCTGAGCTTGCGGAGTAGGTAGTGCAACAGCCAGGCGGCGAAGGTGAGCCACAGGCAGAACTCCAGCAGCGACGCGCCGCGTTCCCACAACATGCGTGGGAAGAGGTAGAAAGGGATGAACAGCGCGAGAAAGGCCGGCGCAATATCGAGCCGCAGGTAGAAGAGGACGAACAGCACGGCCAGCGCAGCGAGCGCCAGCAGAAAGGACGGCGAAAAGTAGAACAGCCCGGCGGTCAGTGCGGTGAGGGCGAGCGGCGCAGCATCGCCGAAGCGGCGGGTGAAGGCGGTGACCTCCGTCTCGAAGGTGAGCCAGGTGGAGAGGAAAAGGAGAGCAGAAAGTAGAAAAGTAGAAAGTAGCTGGCCGGCGTCGCCGAGACGTTGCCACAGCGCGGCGGCCCGCTCTCTCAGCTTCTCCCACCGCAGCGCATGACTCGACCAGACAAGGCCCGCCACGCTCAACGCCAGCAGCGCGAGCAATCCGCCGGCAGCTAATTGAAAGTCGCCGGCGGGCAGCCGTCGTCCTACGCTGAACCCTGCGATCGCCCACTGGCCCCAGCCGAGCTCCGGCTCGATGACGGCGACGTGCGTCCGGTCGGGGTCAAGGCCGGAGGCGACGGGGATAGCTTCAACTTGCGGCCGCAGGTCGGGCGAGGTGAGCACCAGGTACGCGCCGCGCCCATCCTGCGGTAGGAGGTTCGCGGGCCGGCCATTCACCGTGACGTAGAGATAAGCGCGATAGTTGCCGCGCCGTACGCGCAGCGCCAAATCGCTGCCCTGAAACTCAAAGCGTATCTTTGCGCCCGCATAGTCTTCGGGAATGTCCGCGCCCAGTTCCGAGAACTGCCAAGCACCGGTGTACTGCGCGGCGGGGTGAGTGGCGGTGTAGTTGCCGGGCACGGCGGAGGGAGATTGGTGATTGGTGAGGAGAGATTGGCCGAGGGGAGTAAGCACGCCGTTGGGATCGGCGAGGGCGAAGCCCCAGCGCGGGTCATCGGGCGGGGCGGCGGGCTGATAGTTCTCCAGCGCCAGCGGCCCGGCCCATGGCCACTCCTGTGCCGCGCGTTCGTACGCCCGGAGCGTGTAAGCCGCCTGCTGCGCGGGCGTGACCACGCCCCAAATCGAGTCGCTGCGTGTGTTCCAGCCGAAGTTGCTGCCCCAGAGCAGCTTGTGGCCGTCGCCGTTGCGCACCATCACTTCGCGCAACAGCGTGAAGCGCGAGAAGTTGAGCAGCTGCGGATCGGCCTGCCGGTCGTCCGGCCCGGTGTAAAAGCCGTATGGCTTGCCGGCGGCGGCGTCGAAGTAACGGCTTGCGCCGAGGTCGTAGAGCTGTTGCAGGTAGAGCAGGTCGCTGAGGTTGTCCGGCCCGGTTTCGACGGTGGGTGCGAGGGCGGCAGCGATGACGGTCGCCGTCGGGTCGGCGCGCTTGACGGCGGAGTAGGCGGCTTCAAGCAGCGCGGCATACTCGGCGGCGGAGGGCGCGCGACCCCAGCTACTGATCAGGTTCGGTTCATCGAGGATTTGGTAGGCGTCTATCCGGTCGCCGAATTGAGCGGCGAACTTCTCAACGCGCTCGCCGAAATCGGCAGCCGAAGTTGGCGCAGGCGGCGGCGTGCTCAGCACGGCAATCAGTTGAAACTCGCGTGCGCGTGCGGCGGCGATGACACGCTCCCATTGCGCGCCGTCGGGCCGGCTCAGGTCGAACGTCTGTCGCAGCCAGCCGAAGCCGCGCAGTTGTTCCAGCGCGCGCGCCAGTTCCGCGTCATCGTACTGAAGCAGCTCGACGTTGGCGGCGCGGAGTCGTGCCGGGCGCGGGTCGAGCGCCGGGTCGGGCAGGCCGTCCACCGCGCCGAAGGTCTGCACGCTGCGCTGATGGAGGACGGCGGCCAGTCCGGTCAGCGAGGCCAGCAACGCGACGAGGTTGGCGACGAAGAGCGCGCGGCGCATCTTGTTCGTATTACGTGTTGCGTGGTGCGTATTTCACAACACCTGACCCGTGACGCTTGACACCTGACACGTGTCACCTCAAACGTGGCACGTGACCCGCAATGCTTATCTTCCCCACTCCACGCGAGTCGTCAAGCCATCGCCGGTCAGTTGCTGGCTCACGCCGCTGTCGGGGTCAATCAACCACAGGTTGCCCTGATAAATAGCGGCAATCAACCGGCCATCGGGCGACCAGGAGAATGCGGCCCCGGCCTCGAAGCCCGGCTGTTCGTCGGGCGGGAAGACGAGGCGCAGGTTGCTGCCGTCGCGGTCCATCACCGCCAGGCGATAGCGGCTCTGCGGCGAGGTGTTCGGCTCGATGGCTTGCAGGAAGGCGATGCGGATGGGGCGTTCGCCCTCCGTTGTGGCCAGGCGCGGCGAGGGCGCGGGATTGGCGAAGATGCCCGCGCGCGGCACCAGGTTCAGCTCCAGCTGCAGGCCGGGCGAGAGCGCCGTCACGTCGAACACCGGCGAGTCCTCGGGCAGTTCAAAGCCGAGCGGCGCGCCGTGCGTCACCGTGTACAACCAGTCGCCCTCCGCCCAGCGCAGGGTCGGATACCAGGCCCACTCTTGCCGCGAGTTGAACGGCGCGAATTGCGTTAATTCGGTGCGCTGAAACGTCGCCAGGTCAATCAGGCCGATGGAGTCGGTGCGCGCGTAGGCGATGCGCTGTCCATCGAGCGCAAAGGCGTAGCCTGTGCCCCACCAGCCGTACAACCCGCCGGAGTTGGTCTCGACAACGGGGGTCTGGAGGAACTCCAGTTGGCGCGTGCGCGGGTTTGTCCACCAGCTCATAAGCCAGAGGTCATTGTTGGCCTGCCAGAGCAGCGGGCCGCGCGGGTTCTTCTCGCCCGTGGAGAAGGCGATGGTGGGCGAGACGGTCTGTACCGGCGACCACTCGGCGTAGAGGGTGTTGCTGACCGGAAGATTGAGCGCCGGCTGGGGCGCGCGCACGGTCTGTGTGAGTGTAATGACCCAGAGCGTGTTGAAGACGCGGTCGAACTGCGGCGAGCGCGTGTCGGTGAAGGTGCGCGAGTAGAGCAGGGCCTGGCCGTCGGGCGAGAGGTCGAAGACGAACCCGTCCAGGTCGCCGCCGGTGGTGAGCGGCGTGCGCCGGCTCGAGTCGCCGCGCATGATCCAGGCGTTGCCGCCGCTGAGGTAGGCCAGCGTGCCGGTGATGGGCACGACGGTGAAGGCCGTCTGTGCGCCGACGGTGATGATCTCCGGCGTCGGCTCCTTCAGGATGACGCGGTTGATCACGCTGCGGCTGACTTGCACGCCGTCCTCGAAGACGATGCGGTAGGTCAGCTCGGCCAGGCCGTTGGCACCGGCCTGCAACAGCCGCCGTTCGCCGCGCGGCAGGCCCTCGTTGGCAATCACTTGTGACTCGAACGGCACAACGACCTGCTCGGTCTCGAAAGTCTCGCGCACGCGGACGAGCCGCACCGTCATGCCGTCGCTTAGCCGCGTGAAGGGCGCCGGCTCTGTCCGGTCGGTCTCGCCGATGGTAAAGCCGGCCTGCAACAGCGCTTCGCGCACCGTCATCGGCCGGGTCAACGCAAAGCGCTGCGTCTGTCCATCCGCGATGACGGTGATGATGATGGGGCTGGGCGTGGCCGTCGGGAAAAGAGGAGCAGAGGCCGGGGTGGCGCAGGCGGAGGCGATGAAAGAGAGTAGAAAGTAGAAAGTAGTGGGTAACTTTCTACTTTCTACTTTCCACCTTCCACTTCTCACACCCTCGAATTGTCTCCGCCGCATTGTCGGCTATAATCGCGCGCTAGCGTGTCAGCCGGCCGGTGAGCGAGAGCCGGCCGTCCTGGATGGTGATACCGGTGATGCGCAGATTGGTCGCCGTCGAGCCGAGGCTGTTTGTGAAGGCTTCGTTGATAGTTGCAGAGGCCTGCTCGAGCAGGTCCTCCGGCACCGGGATTGGCCCGAAGTTCGCTTCCTCGACCTTGAAGACCACGCCGCCTTCTGGCGTAAGGCTGGCCGAGATGACAATCAGGGCGTTGGCCCTCAGGCCGCTCGCCTCGGCCACGCCGAAAAGCTGAATCTTGCCGTCGCGCAGGAACACCTGCGGGTCACGGATGGGTAGACTCTGTTGTTCCTGTAACCGCAGCGCCACGATCGAGGTAAGTTGTTGTTCGGTGACTGTGAGGCCGACTTCGCCGCTCGCCGGCACGTTGATCGCCGCCCTAAGCAGATTGTCCTGCAACTCGCCGACCGACTCAGTGGAGACCGAGATCGGCGAGGCCGGAGGCGTTGGGCCGCCGACCGAGAGTCTGCACGCCGGGCCGGTCAGCAACAGCACGGCCAGCGCCAAAACCATACCGTTTTTCATCAAACACTCCTGGTTCTACTGAAAAAAGTCCATTTGAACCGGGAAGACGCCAAGAACGCTAAGAAAGACAAAAGCGAATCCTTGGCGCTCTTCGCGGCTTTGCGGTGAGATCATGGTTTTTTAGTGGAGTCACTTCCTGTTCCTGACCCATGCCAAGCGATTATAACACGCACGATGTGAGCCGCTCCGCCAACGGCGGCGAAGAGAACGTTGTCGCTGCCGAAGTCATCGCCGCCAACGCGATCGGCAATAACGAGTGGAAGCGGATCGTCCTGCCATCCGCCCCTGCAGACCGCCGAAACGCCGAGGCTGCGCCCGCAGAGGAACCGCGCACCGATGAACCGATGGAGGCCGGCCCGCCCGTTGAAGAACCTGCGCTCACCCTGGGGCCGCTGCCCGACTCGCTCAGCCTGGAGGCGCTGGTCGAGAGCCTGCTGTTCGTGGCAGAAGAGGCCGTGCCCATCGCGCGGCTGGCCGAGGCGCTGGAAGTCAAACCTGCGCAGGTGGAGGCTGCGCTCAGCTCTTTGGCCCAGCACTACGTCGGGCGCGGAATCAGCCTGCAACGCATCAAGGACAAGGTGCAGTTGACCACTGCGCCCGCCGCCGCCGCGCACGTCCAGCGCTTTCTGGGTCTGGCCGCCTCCGCGCCGCTCTCCCGCGCTGCGCTGGAGACGCTGGCCATCATCGCCTACCAGCAGCCGGTCACCCGCCCGCAGGTGGAGGCCATCCGCGGCGTCAATTCGGATAGCGTCATCAAAAACTTGCTGAGCAAGGGGTTGATCGAAGAAGCCGGCCGCACCGAAGGGCCGGGCCGCCCGGTGCTCTACGTCACCACGCCGGAATTCTTGCAGCACTTTGGCCTGACTTCGCTGGAGGAACTGCCGCCGCTCAACCTGGAGAACGTGAAGCGCGAACCGGCAGACATCCTCAAAGGCTGAGGCCGCCGGATTCCAAGCGGACTTTAATCTTTTGCCGTGATACTGTCACGCATGTTGCCTGAGTTTTTCGCTGAGCCGGCGCGCAAAACGTTGCTCTGGAGTGTATAACGATGCGAACGGAGCCGGCAGAGGACAGCACCCGACTGGCCGATTGGATCGAGCGCGGAGCGCGCGGCGACGAGGCCGCCTGCGCGGCGCTCTTTCATGAGTTCTACCCAAGCGTCGTGCGGCTCTCGCTTGGCCTGCTCAACGACCTGGACGACGCGGAGGAGGTGGCGCAGGATACGTTCGTGTACGCGCTGCGCAACCTGGGCCGCTACGATGCACGCCGCTCGGCCTTTCGCACCTGGCTGTTCACCATTGCACTGAGCCGCTGCCGCAACAAGCGCCGGCGCAAGCTGCTGCTTCAGGGGCCGCTGGAATTGCTGGCCGGCGAAGCCCCGGCGACGCCGCGTGAAGTGGAGGCAGCGCTCGAACGGCGCGGACTGCGACGCCAACTGTGGCAAGCCCTACAAGCGCTCTCCGAGCCGATGCGCGAGGCGGTGGTGCTGCGTTATCTGGGCGAGATGCGCTACAAGGAAGTCGGTGCGGTGCTGGGCTGCAACCCTAAGACGGCGGAGTCACGCGTGCGGCTGGGCGTGGAGACGCTGCGACGCACATTGACGGAGCAGGGCGCTGCGCCGGAGTGGCAATGGTCGGAGGCCTCGGCATGAGCCGAAGGGAAGTCGAGTCTCAACTGGAGCAGTTGGCTTCGGCGCTTAAGACGATGCCGTTATCGTCGGAGGCGGCATGGGATCGCGTCTGGGCACAGATGAAGATGCCGCGCCAGGTGAACCGTTGGCCACTGGCGCTGAGCATGAGCCTGGTTGCGGCAACGTTTGCCGTCGCGAACGTCGTCCCGATTCGCTATCACCATGCGCCGACCCTGCGCGCGGCCTACCTGCCCGCTCCCGTGCTTGTGGAACGGACGCCCACGCCACTCGGTTGGACGGCCCCCGCCGTTTCCGGCGCTACGGCTGCGCCGCCCCTTCGCTTCGACGTGGCCCCGGTCCCGCGCCCGCCGGGAAGTTAGCCGCATGGAGGAACGCCTACAGAAGCTGCTGGCGCAGGCCGGCTACGGCTCGCGGCGCAGTTGCGAGGAGCTGATCTTGCAAGGCCGTGTGCGCGTCAATGGCCGGGTGGCGCAGCTCGGCCAGAAGGCCGACCCGACGCGCGACACCATCACGCTGGACGGCGAGCCGCTGGCTGCGCCGGAGCGCTTGACGTACGTCCTACTGCACAAGCCGCGCGGCGTGGTCTCCTCGCTGGAGCCGCAGGGCGACCGGAAGACTGTGGTTGACCTGGTTCCATCGAAGGTGCGCCTTTATCCGGTGGGCCGGCTGGATGTGGAGAGCGAGGGCCTGATTCTGCTGACCAACGACGGGGCGCTGGCCAACCGGCTGACGCATCCGCGCTATGAAGTGGAGAAGGAGTACCGCGTGTTGGTGAAGGGCGCGCCCGACGAGGAGCAGTTGGACATCTGGCGGCGCGGCGTGGTGCTGAAGGACCCGGAGACCGGCAAGCAGGTGCGCACGCTGCCGGCGCGCGTCACCCGCGAAGGCCCGTCGCACGAGACCACGTGGCTCAGGGTAGTGATGCGCGAAGGCCGCAAGCACGAAATTCGCGACATCGGCGCGACGCTCGGCCTGCCTGTGAAGCGCCTGATCCGCGTCCGGCTGGGCAGCCTGCGGCTCGGCGACCTGAAGCCGGGCGAGTGGCGCTACCTGACAGCGGCGGAGGTGGCGGAGTTGAAAGGCGAAGCAGAGGGTGCAGGGAAAAGAGGGAAATCTGGGAAAGAGGGAAAGCGTCTGCCGCAGCAACAAGACAACCGGCCTGCTAAGCAGAGTGATGATGAGCCGCGCGCTCCCAAGAGATTAGCGGGACGCAGAACGTGAAGACAACCCGATATTTTGAAGAACAAGTTCTCCGCAAGCGCCCGTATTTGAAGCGCGAATGGTGTGAACAAGCCCTTCAAACACCTTACCGCATGGAAACTCAGCCAGATGGCCGGGTTCGGTATTGGGTGTTTATCAAGGAATTGGACAAGTATCTAAGGGTCATTACACTAGAGGACGGCGAGACCGTGCACAACGCCTTTCCCGATCGTGACTTTGAGGCAGGAGGTGAGTCATGAAATTCCATTACTACCCTGAGACCGACTCGCTGTATATCGAGTTGTCTGAGCGCGCCAGCGTCGACTCGCGAGAAGTTGCGCCAGGTCTAGTGCTCGACTTTGACGCCGAGGGCCGCCTAATCGGCCTCGACATTGATCATGCCAGTCAGGTGGTGAACCTGCAGCGGCTGGAAGTTGACTCTCTGCCGCTCACCGCTTTTTCGCTGGTCGGCCTGAAGTCCGAACCGGCTCGATAGCAGCAGAAAGTTCTCTATGGCAACTGCGACTTACGAAAAACAGGAAACTCGTTCCGCGCTGGCGCGACCGGTGTGGTCGGTGCTGGAGCTGGATTGGGAAAAGGCCGCCTACCTGGCGCTGCTCGTGCTGGCCTTCGTGACGCGCTTCTATGATTTGGGCACGCGCGTGATGAGCCACGACGAAAGCCTGCACACTCAATATGCCTGGTATCTGTATGCCAACGGCAATTACGCCCACGACCCGGTGATGCACGGCCCGCTCAAGTTCCACCTGACGGCCTTCACCTACTGGTTGTTCGGCGACAACGACTTCACCGCCCGCATTCCCAGCGCGCTGATGGGCGTGGCGGCGGTCGGCCTGTGCTACTTCTTCCGCAAGTGGATCGGGCGGGTGGGCGCGCTGGCTGCTGCCGTGCTCATGCTCATCTCGCCCTACCAGCTCTACTACTCGCGCTACATCCGCGATGAGCCGTACGTCATGGTCTGGGGCCTGCTCATGGCGCTGATGATTCTGAACTACATGGACACGCGCGCGCCGAAGTTCCTCTACGGGCTGGCCGCCGTCAGCGCCCTGTTCTACGCTACCATGGAGACGTCGTTCATCTACACGGCCATCTTCATGGTCTTCCTCGGCCTGCATTTCATCCTTGACCTGTACTCGCGGCCCTGGCCGGCCGGCTCCGACTCGACGCGGCGGACGTTCACCACGGTGCTCAGCATCGGCCTGGCCGCCGCCGCTATCGGCGTCACCATCTTCCTGTACAAAGACCGGCTGGGCACATCGGGCACGTTCTTCGCGCCTAGTGCCACGCAGCCGGACCGGCCCGCGCAGAGCAGCTCGCCGCTCACCGTCTGGGCGGATATCGCCTGGCTGGTCGCGCTCGCTTGCGGCGTTGTCTCCCTATGGCTGGTGATGCGCGCCTTCGGCCCGAACGTGCGCCGCTTCGCTTCGCTCGACCTGATCATGGTGATGGGCGTCTTCGCCCTGCCGCAGCTGGCGGCCTTCCCGGTCAAGATGATGGGCTTCAATCCCATCAACTACGCGCTGCCGCCGATGCAGCCATTTGATTTCTTTGCGTTGATTAATTCCGACGCCTTCGTCACCGGCGCGATGACGGTCTTCCTTATCGCAGCGTCGGTGCTGGTCGGCTACATTT
>JANWXR010000170.1 GCA_025057205.1 Anaerolineales bacterium
GGCGTGGCTCAGCTTGGCTAGAGCACTCGGTTCGGGACTGAGAGGTCGGCGGTTCAAATCCGCCCGCCCCGACTGGCGACCACACAGGCTCCACCATGGTGGAGCTTGTGTGCTCTGCGCTAGACTCCCCGCACGCCCCGACGAACACCGGCGACCTCATAGGTTTGCCCCCTCCCGGAAGAAAAAATGGCCCCGATTGCTTCGGCCCGACACGATGCGGGAGGACAACTTCATCCGATCACTGTCGGCGCAGGCAATTTCCGAGTGTACGGTTTAGAGCTGCTGTAGCCTACCGTAGATCGCCCCCGCAAGAGCGCTTGCCGATGGCGATGATGGACATCGTCTCGGTGCCGGCCGGCTATGCCATTGGGGCGCTGTGCGGCGCGCCGGCGGACGGGTAAGGGTAGAACCCCGCGCCGCTCTTCTTACCGAGCCGGCCTGCTGCCACCATCCGCCGGAGCAGCGGGGCGGGACGGTAGCGGTCCTCGCCCCATTCCTCCTGCAGTGCCATCATCACCGCCAGCACGGTGTCCAGCCCGATCTCATCGCCCCACTCCAGCGGGCCGCGCGGGTAATTCATCCCCAGCTTCATCGCCAGGTCAATGTCCGCCGGCGTCGCCACGTCCTCCTGCACGGCGCCGATGGCCTCGTTGATCATCGCGCACAACACCCGAGCGCGCACCAGCCCGGCCCCATCGGCCACGCGCGCGGTTTGCTGGCCGAGCGACTCCCAGAACTCGACCGCGCGCGCGAACGCGGCTTCGCTCGTTTGCAGGCCGCGTGCCAGCTCTACCGTGCCCTGCGCCGGAACGGGCGGCAGCACGCCGAAGCCGACGACGCGCTCCGGCGCATGTGTCCAGCCGGCGGCGATGGTCGCGCTGGCGTTGAGTGCGCAGGTGAGCAGGATGCCCTCCGGCCGGCCGATGCGCAGTCGCTGCAACAAATCCTTCTTGAGCGAGGTCGAGGTAGTCTCTGCCTCAATGATGACCTCGTGCTCCTGCGCCGGAGAAGGGTTGGCGAGGAAGTCCGCCGTGGTCAGCGCCCGGACGTGGTGCGAGCCGGCGGCGCAAAGCCGCGCCAGGCTGCTGACGAACGGTTCGGTGCCGACAAGAAGAATGGGCATGAAGGGATGATTGATGACTGGAAGCTGAAGACTGATGACTGAAGACTGATGATTGAAGACTGGCAGTCATTAGTCATCAGTCATTAGTCATCAGCCCGCAGCCGTCAGCTTGCTCGAAGGGAACTCAGCTGCTCTCCTTTGCCTCAGCCCTTCCACCCCTGCCCGCATGTCCTCGTGAAAGAAGCCGAGCATTTCGAGGGCGAGCGAGTGGTCAAAAATCGGGCCGGCCTGCAGCATCCACTGGTTGAGCGCGCGTTTGGTAAAGCGGATGGCGTGGCGTGGGCCGTTCGCCAGCTTGCGCGCGACCTCGAGCGCTTTTGCCTCGAGCTGGTCATCCGGCACGCACAGGCTGACCAGGCCGATGCGCTCGGCCTCGCGCCCGTCTACGAACTCGCTCGTCAGCAGGTAATACTTGGCCTTTGCCATACCCACCAGCAGCGGCCAGATGATGGCGGCGTGGTCGCCGGCGGCGACGCCCATGCGCACGTGCCCGTCGGCCAGGCGCGCGCTCTCGGCGGCGATGCTGATATCGGCGAGCAGGGCGACAACCAGGCCCGCGCCCACCGCCGGCCCGTTGATGGCGGAGACAATCGGTTTGCCGCAGTGCAGCAGGTTGTAGACCAGGTCGCGCGCCTCGTCGAGGAGGCGCATGATTTCTTCAGAATTCCGGTAGGCATCCTCCACCAGCTTCAGGTCGCCGCCGGCGGAGAACGCGCGGCCCGCGCCCGTCACCACGGCTACGTGCACGCTCGGGTCGCGGTCAATGGTGCGCCACACCTCCACCAGTTCCGTGTGCAGACGGCGATCGGCGGCGTTGAGCACCTCGGGCCGGTTGAGCGTCATCCATAGAATGCCCGGCTCGCGCCGCTCGAACCGAATGTGTTGGTAATCGGAGTAGTTCATGGGCGTGGTGTCGGGGATCATGTGTCACGTATCAAGTATCAAGTATCACGTATTGCGTATTGCGTATCACATGACTCTTGGCACGAGATAGTTTTATTTCCCCTGCCAATTGGGCTTGCGCTTTTCCAGGAATGCGGCCATGCCTTCTTTCTGATCGTTAGTGCTGAAAAGGAGGTAGAAGGCAGCGCGTTCGTCGGCGATTCCGTCGGCGAGCACGGTCTCGAAGGCGCGGTTGACCATCTGCTTGCCGAACTGCACCGCCAGCGGAGCGCGCGCGGCGATCTCGTTGGCCAGTTCCAGCGCAGATGTGAGGTAGTTCTCCACCGGAACCACGCGGCAGACGAGGCCGTAATGCAGCGCTTCCTTGGCGGAGAGGAAGCGTCCGTTGAGCACCATCTCCATGGCGATGGATTTGCCCACGGCCCGCGTCAGTCGCTGGGTGCCGCCTGCGCCGGGGATGACGCCCAGGTTGATCTCCGGCTGGCCGAAGGTCGCCGTCTCCGAGGCGACGATCATATCGCAGGCCATCGCCAGCTCGTTGCCACCGCCCAGGCACCAGCCGGAGACGGCGGCAATGATGGGCTTCTTCACCCGCCGCAGCCGGTCCCACAACTCAATGCGGCCGCTGGTCATCATCTCAACGGTGGTCGCATCCTTCATCTCGGCGATGTCAGCGCCGGCGGCGAAGGCGGCCTCGTCGCCGGTGATGACGATGGCGCCGATGTTCGGGTCGGCGTCGAAGCGTTCCGCAGCCTCGACAAGCTGCGTCATCACGGCGCCGTTCAGGGCGTTGCGCTGTTTGGGCCGGTTGATGCGGATGAGGCCGGCGCGGTTGTGGGTCTCGGTCAAAATGACAGGCTCGGACATGGACACTCCTGTTTCACCGCTAAGCGTGCGAGAACGCGGAGCAGGTTATTTCATCTCTGCAAACTTAGCGGCCTCAGCGGTGCAATTACTCGTAATCGTAAAAGCCTTTTTTCGTTTTTCGCCCCAGCCGCCCGCTCTCGACCATGCGGCGCTGGATGGGGTGGGGGCGGTACTTCGGGTCTTGAAAGTAGGCTTCGTATACGGATTGCGTCACGGCGAAGTTCACATCGCAGCCGATCAGGTCAATCAGCCGGAATGGCCCCATTTTGAATCCGACGGACTCCATTAGGGCATCAATCGTTGGCACATCTGCTGCGCCCTCGCCGAGCAGCCGCAGTGCCTCACCGTAGAAGGGCCGCGCCACGCGGTTGACGATGAAGGCAGGCGTATCTTTGCAGCGCACCGGCGTCTTCTTGATGCGGAGCACGTAGTCTGTAACAGCGTGAAGGGTCTCATCGCTCGTGGAGTCGGCGGGGATGACCTCGACCAGCGGCATGAGGTGGGCAGGGTTGAAGAAATGCAGGCCCACGAAGCGGTCGGCGCGCCGGGTGGCGGCGGCCAGTGCGTTGATGCTGAGCGACGAAGTGTTGCTGGCGAAGATGGTGCGCGCCGGCGCCAGCGCGTCGAGTTGTGCGAACAGCTCACGCTTGAGTTCGAGCTTCTCCGGCGCGGCCTCGATGATAAGGTCGGCGTCCGCCGCTTCCGTGAGCGAGAGGGTGCTGCGCACCGACTCTTTTGCCGCCTCGGCGGCCTCCGGCGCAATCTTCTTGCGCGCGACGCCTTCATCCATTTGCTTGTGCATGGTGGCGAGGCTGCGTTGTACGAACTCCTCGGCCACGTCGTACAGCAGCACGCGGCAGCCGCCAAGGGCGGAGGCCTGCGCGATGCCTGTGCCCATTGTGCCTGCGCCAATCACACTTACGGTTTGGATCATGGTGGATGATCGCCTTAGAGACGCGCTGCGGCGCGTCTCTACATGCCGCGGCGCGTCTCTACATGCCGCGGCGCGTCTCTACATGCCGCGGCGCGTCTCT
>JANWXR010000171.1 GCA_025057205.1 Anaerolineales bacterium
GCACGCGCGGCTGCCGCTTCTGCCATGCCGGCATGATTACGCGTCCGGTGCGTGAGCGCAGCGTCGAGCAAATCCTGGCCGCGCTGGATGAAGGCCTGCGTTACACCGGCTTTGAGGAAATTGCCCTGCTTTCTCTTTCCTCATCCGACTACGGCAACATCCTTGAGCTGGTGCGCCGCGTGGCCGAGAAGTACGCCGGCAAACACCTGAGCATCAGCTTACCATCGCTGCGCATAGAGACCGCCTCGGTGGAGCTGATGGAGCTGCTCAAGGACAACAAACGCGGCGGCTTCACCTTCGCGCCGGAGGCCGCCACCGAGCGGATGCGCGAAATCATCAACAAGCCGATCTCTACCGAGCAGCTGCTGGCCGTCGCCCGCGCCGTCTTCGAGCGCGGCTGGAAGACCATCAAGCTGTACTTCATGATCGGCCATCCGGCGGAGACGCTGGACGATGTACAGGCCATCGCCGACCTGTGCAAGCGCGTGCGCGATGTGGGTCGGCAAATCATCGGCAACAAGGTCAACGTGCACGCCGGCGTGAGCACCTTCGTGCCCAAGCCGCACACGCCGTTCCAGTGGGCGCCGTGCGACTCGGTGGAGCAAATCCGCGCCAAGCAGGAGCTGCTGAAGAAACAGCTGCGCGGCCCCGGCCTCAAGCTCAACTGGAACAACCCGGATGAGACGCAGCTGGAAGCGTGGTTCTCGCGCGGCGACCGGCGGCTGGGGCGCGTGCTGCTGGAGGCCCATCGGCGCGGCGCCAAATTCGATGCTTGGCAAGAGCACTTTAACTACGGCATCTGGATGGACGCCTTTGCCGCCGCCGGCCTTGATCCGAAGTTCTACACCCACCGCCCACGTCTGATAGATGAGACCTTCCCGTGGGACCATATTGACGTAGCGGTGAGGAAACAGTATCTGGCAGAAGACTATCGCTGGAGCCTGCGCGGCAAGACGCGCATAGATTGCCGCGAGCGCTGCTTCGCCTGCGGCATCCTGCCCACCTTCAGCGGCCTGCGCTCACAAACTCCTGCTGAGGCCTGGGAGTGCCCAGAGGTCAAGCCGAAGCACCTGCGCGGCGTCCCGGTGCGGCAAACGGTGACGCTCACCGAGCTGCCCGTGGCGGGAGATTAGGCGCCCGTATGCCGACCGAGCACGACATCCGCGCCAAGCTAGAGGAACTGGCCGAGGTCCGCAACGCCGCCGAAGTGACGCGGCTGGATTACGAAGCCAAGCGCGCCGAGATTCTCCGCAGTGTGCAGGCCGAACTGGATGCCCTCCAGGCCGAGTATGAGCCGCTGCTGGAAAGCGCTCAGGCGCGCGCCGAAGCGCTAGAAGCCGAAATCAAAAAGGCCGTGCTGGAGTACGGCGCAACCGTCAAAGGCAGCGCCTATCAGGCCGTTTACGTGCGGGGACGGGTCACTTGGGACAACCAGAAACTGGAGCGCTACGCGCAGGCGCATCCGGAGATCCTGGTCTGGCGCCGCGAGGGCGAACCAAGTGTAGCCTTGCGCGCGGTCAAACAATAACAGCGTCGCCCCATCAAATGGCCGCCTCGTTTGACCGGAGTCTCGCACCGGGACGCCGGATTGCCAAGAGTATCTCTCCGAGTCTTCGCTTCTTGGCGCGAGGCAATGGCCGCACAGCTCGCAGATAGTCTCATCAAGGTCGGAAGAGCCATCAGCACCGCGTTCACTTGCCTCGTCTGGCTCGGTGCCTGTGCCGCGCCAACGGCGCGAGACGTCGCGCTCGCAACGGCAACGCTCACAGCCTCGGCGACGCCGACCGCTGCGCCAACGCCCTCCCCAACTCCCCTCCCAACGCCCACACTCGCCCCACCGCCCGGCGACCGGTATGCCGGCTGGGCCGTCGTTGCCTACCCCGACGTGCCGCAAGCCGAAATGGAAGCTATGCTGCGCCGCTTGAAAGCCGCCGGCGCAAACATGGTCTGGATCGGGCAAAACAATCCCGGCGAAGTGCGCGCAGATAAAACCGAGCCGGGGCTGAGCTACGCGGTCTGGGCTGCGGCGCAGAGTGTACAACATCCCGAACATGAGACGGCGCTGGCGATGATTGAAGCTCAGCACCGGATGCTGCGGGCAGCGCGCGCCGTCGGCCTACCTGCCGTCTTTCCCATTGGCTACCAAATCCACATGGGCCGGGACTGGCGCGATTTGCATCCGAAAGAAATGCGCCACGATGCCGCCGGCCAGTGGCTCGACTTGTTTAACGGCGGCGTCAGCGCCTCGCCCTACTCCAGCGCCTACCGCGCCGACATTCGGCGCTACTACGAGTGGGTACACGCCGAGTTCGTCGTGCCCTACCGCGATGTCCTCCTCATGCTCAACCTTGCCGATGAGCCGCTCGGCGGCGACTACTCACTGCCCGCCGAGCAGGAGTTCATCGCACGCACCGGCCGGACGTTCGGCGAGGCGGACGCGCCCTCCCTCGGCGCATTTCAGGACCACGTCATCGTGGATTATGCCGTGTGGAGCGCGGAACAGTGGCTCGACCTCGCGCCCGACCTACCGGTGACCATGTCGTTCTGCGGCGTGCAGGGGCGCTGGAGCTACCGCATGCCTAACGTCGAGGCCCTCTTCCGTGAGACGCCGCGCAACTTCGTTCTGACCTTCGACGCCTACTTGCATGATTACCTGCCGTGGGCGCCGCTCACCGAGGCCGAAGTCGGCTCACTGGCGCTGTTCGTGCGCACGCTCGGCTTTTATTCACAGCGCTATGGCCGTGAATTCTGGCTATGGAGTGCGGGCAACCGCTGGGGGCTGGCCGGCTATGATAGCCCCAACCCCGGCGGTGTGGGCGACGCGCTGGCCAACGGCTACCTGCTCGCGCTTGCAGCCCGCTCCACCGGCGGTGACCTGCGCGGAATTGCCGTGTGGAATTACAACGTCAGAGAGCAGGGCCTGTACGGCGACGCCGACCCCGCGCCGTATGACCGCGAAATGCTGTTCGCGCGCGTCAGCGGCTCATTCGCGGAGTGGCGGCGGCTGATGGCGGCGCCCGACAGCCGAGCACGTGTATTGCTCCTGCTCACCGACCGCGCGGCACACACCTACCTCGGCGAGACCCGGAATGCGGTCCGCGACAGCCCGGTTCATTTCGACTCGCTGCTGCCCTTTACGCGGCTTGACATGCCCGCCGCCGTCGTGGGCGCGCTGCCTGCGCTCGACGACATCGAAGCCATCTTCGTGCTCGACCCGACTCCGCAGACTCTGGCCACAAGCGAACTCGCCACGCTGCGGACATTCGCAAACAACGGCGGGCAACTGTTTGCCTCCGCCGCAGTGCTGAAGGAATTATGGCCCGACACAAGGCCGGCCGGCACAATCCCCCTGCCCGCCAGCCCATACAAGATGACGGTCTCCGACTGGGCCGGCCTCTTCCCCGGCGCAACCGGAATCCATGTGTCCGGCGGCGGACGTTCGCTGTTCTACGCTCCTGCCGAGGCGGCAGCGCTGCCCGGCTCAATCAACTGGCAAGTATTCGACCACAACGGCCAACCGCGCGTGAGCGCTATAGAATTGCGCGCACATGAATTTGCGCTGTCGCCCTAACCTTTCACTGCCGAACTCGAATCCATCATGCAACGTTTGCGCCTAACCTTCGCCAAGACCGAGGCCATGCGCTTCACCGGCCACCTCGACCTGCACACGGCCTGGGAGCGCACCTTCCGTCGTGCGCGCCTTCCGCTGGCATATTCGCAGGGTTACCACCCGCAACCACGCCTGCAGCTCGCTGCCGCCCTGCCGCTCGGCTTTACCAGCGAGTGCGAGATCGCCGACGTCTGGCT
>JANWXR010000172.1 GCA_025057205.1 Anaerolineales bacterium
CGGATTGCCGCCGAAGTGAAGGACTTCGACGCGGCGGCGCTGTTCGGGCGCAAGGAGGCGCGCCGGATGGACCGCCACACTCAGTTCGCGGCGGCGGCTACACAAGAAGCGCTGCGCGATGCGCGCCTGGAAATCAATCAGCACAACCGTGACCGCATCGGCGTATTCATCGGCTCCGGTATTGGCGGTCTGGGGACGTTGCAGGCTGAGGTGGAAACGCTGCTGACCAAAGGGCCACGCCGCGTCAGCCCGTTCCTGGTGCCGATGATGCTGCCGGATAGCGCCGGCGGCCACGTCGCCATCCTCTTCGGCATGCGCGGGCCGAACCTCGGCATAAGCTCGGCCTGCGCCAGCGCCACCAACGCCATCGGCGAGGCGGCGGAGGTCATTCGCGCGGGCCGCGCCGATGTGATGCTGGCCGGCGGCGCGGAGGCCGCCATCGTGCCGATCGCCGTAGCTGGCTTCAATGTGATGCAGGCGCTCTCCAGGCGCAACGACGAGCCGGAGCGCGCCTCCCGCCCCTTCGACAAAGACCGCGACGGTTTTGTTATCGGTGAGGGCGCAGCGGTGCTGGTGCTGGAGGCGGAGGCGCACGCCCGCGCACGTGGCGCGACTATCTATGGCGAGGTGCTGGGATACGGCCTGAGCAATGACGCGCATCACATCTCTGCGCCGTTGGAGGATGGGGCCGGCGCCGCGGCCTGCATGCGGCTCGCCCTGCAACAGGCCGGCCTGCAACCCTCACAGATTGATTACCTCAACGCCCACGGCACCAGCACCCCACTCAACGACAAAAGCGAGACGACGGCCATCAAGGCCGTCTTCGGAGAGAGCGCTTACGATCTGGCCATCAGCTCTACCAAGTCTATGACCGGCCATCTGCTCGGCGCAGCAGGCGGCCTCGAGGCGATCCTCTGCCTATACGCCCTGCGCGACGGCCTCATCCCGCCCACCATCAACTACGAAACGCCCGACCCGGCCTGTGACCTTGACTATGTCCCCAACCAGAGCCGCGCTAAGCGGTTACGCTACGTGATGTCGAATTCATTCGGCTTCGGTGGGCACAACGCCTGTCTGATTCTCGGCCAGTACGTCAACGGCCACGCCTGAGCCGGCACACGGCAGAGCCTTGAGCTTGACGAATTTGAATCAATCAAAAGGACCGGCTTATGAGCATCAACGGTCAGCACCTCAGCGGAAGCAGCCCACGCACGGCCATGGCGCCGGCAGCAAGTCGCTATGCTCACGTCGTCGGCTGGGGCATGGCCGTGCCGGATAAGGTTGTGACCAACGACGACCTGGCGCGCCTCGTGGATACCAGCGATGAATGGATTAGGACGCGCACCGGCATCCGCGAACGGCGGGTGGCCGGCCCCAAAGACACGACTGCCTCGCTGGCCATACAGGCGGCGCGCCGCGCACTGGAGGTCGCCAACGTCGAGCCGGACGAGGTAGACCTGGTCATCGTCGCCACCAGCACGCCCGAACACATCATGCCGGCCACAGCCTGTCTGGTGCAGGACGCGCTGGGCGCAACCCGGGCCGGTGCATTCGACCTCTCGGCGGCCTGCACCGGATTCATCTACGCCCTAGCGCTCGGCGCGCAATCCATCCGCAGCGGCGCCACCGACACCGTACTGGTCATCGGCTCGGAGACCCTCTCGCGCATCGTCAACTGGCGCGACCGCGGCACCTGCATCCTCTTCGGTGACGGCGCGGGCGCGTTCGTGTTGCAGGCGCGCGAGACGCCGGGCGGCGTGCTGCACAGCATCCTCCGTTCGGATGGCTCCGGCGGCGCTTCGCTCATCGTCCCCGCCGGAGGCAGCAAGATTCCGACCTCCTTCGCCAGTGTACGCGACAATTTGCACACGATTCAGATGGACGGCAAGGAAGTTTACCGCTTTGCCACGCGCGTCATGGCGGCGGCGGTGCGCGAGGTAACGCAGCGCGCCGGAGTGGCGCTCGAGGACGTGCACCTCATCGTGCCACATCAGGCCAACCGCCGCATCATTGATTCGTCGGCCAAAGCACTCGGCCTGCCGGAGGACCGTTTCATCATCAACGTGGACCGCTACGGCAACACCTCGGCGGCGTCCATCCCAATTGCGGTGTGCGAGGCGGCGGCGCAAGGCCGGCTGCGCCCGGACGATTACTTGGTGTTGGTAGGATTCGGTGCCGGCCTAAGCTGGGGCGCGGTGCTGGTTCAGTGGGAGGCGACGGCGCCGGCAGAAGTCTCCTACTGGACGCGGCTGCGCCGGCAGATGACCTACGGCCTGGCGCGCGTGCGCTCGGCGGGCCTGCGTAGCCTGCGTGCACTGGAGGGTCTGTTCTCCGGTTCGCAATCGCTGGATGCGAACATTCGGGAGCCGAAGGTGAAAGCCGGCGAGGGCCAGCCGAAGCGTTAGCACCGTCCTCGGGAGTGGTGGGCCTTCCCCTGCACCCAAGACCCCAAACGCAAGAGCCGCCCTGTCACAGCAAAGCTTAAGCGTTGACGCCCGCCGATTCGACAGCGGGCGTCTCTGCAAGCGAACTGAGGGCAGCCAGCCGGTCAGTTCGCAGTTGGCCGGGCAGGTGCGCTCACCGCCTCGAGAAATTTGTCCACAATCTGCTTGAGTGAGCCATACGGCAACGCGCCAACCTGCTCATAAACCACCTTGCCGCCGGCAATGAACAACAGAGTTGGAATGCTTTGCACGCCAAAGTGGCGGGCCCATTCGGGATCTTCGTCGATGTTGACCTTGGCGACGATTACTTTGCCAGTATACTCTGTGGCGATCTTCTCCAGATGCGGCGCAATTTGGCGGCACGGCCCGCACCAGGGCGCCCAGAAGTCAACGATCACAGGGGTCGGGCTTTTGAGCACAGCCTGCTCGAAGGCGGCATCGGTCACGTGAATGGGTTCGTTCATGAAGAATTCTCCTTAGCGATCAAATGTTGCGGCTTGCGATAGTTACGGCATACGTCACGCCGACACAGCATCGGCCTCGCGCACTTCAAAATGGGTGGTGATGTTGGCTACCGGTCGCAACGTCGCCATTACCGAGCAATACTTGGTCTCGGACAATTCGACGGCCCGGCGCACGGCCTCGCGGTCAATGTTGTGTCCGGAGACGATGTAATTGACTTCGATGGCGACAAACTTGCGCGGATGGTCAGCCGCCTGTTCGCCTTTGACTCGGACCTCAAAGCCGGTGACGTTCTGGCGCTTCTTGCGCAGGATGTCAATCACATCCATGCCGGTACAGCCCGCCAGGCCTACCATCAACAGCTCCGCCGGACGGAAGTGCACACCCTCCGAGTCCAGGCGCAATGTGGCTCCGGAGGGCACTGTCACCTGAAAGGCGTGTCCCTCGTTCTGCCAGACCGCCGAGGCTTCTTTGATTGCTCCAGCCATATCTGCTCCTAATTCGTTCTTGCCAGCGTGTTGATCAGATCGTCAATCAGCGCTTCTTGGCTTCGCGCACTCTTGGGGGCAGCTGCCAGGCATTCGCCCGCGTAGGAGCGCGCTACAACTACACTTGCCTGTTGCACTGCCGACCGGATGGCGACCAGTTGCTGTAATAGCTCCTGACAGCTCCGGCCCTCCTCGACCATCCTGAGCACACCTTTCACCTGTCCCTCGATGCGGCGAAGGCGTTTCTTCACATCCTCCCGCACAGCAGCATCCATCCTAGCCTCCTCGTGCCAATACTATGGGGGAGTATAGTATGCGCCGAGCGCACCGTCAAGTTAGAGTTTTGCAAGAGCGGCTCGATATAATCGCAACCGGATGGTCGTCGGAGTTCATCTTCGCGTCAACAC
>JANWXR010000173.1 GCA_025057205.1 Anaerolineales bacterium
CGGTCTATCGAACGAAAAGAGACTATCTGCTCTGCTCGTTGCGCTCAGCCCAGCATTGCCAGCAGCTTCGTGAGCACTTCCTTCGGCTCGCCGACTACGACCTGATCGGCTACGGCGAAGATGGGTGCCTCCGGGTTGGGGTAAATGGCGATGATGTGCTGCGCGCGGGCGATGGCGGCGTTGTGCACCGTGTCGCCGCGCACGCCGACGGCCACATACACCTTCGGCGCGACCTCCACGCCGGTCAGGCCGATTTCATGCTCTTCGTCCACCCAGCCGGAGTCGCGCGCCGAGCGGTCGCCGCCGAACTCCGCGCCGAGCCTTTCGGCCAGCCGCTTCGCCAGCGCCACGCCCTCGGCATCCCTGATGCCGCGCCCAACCGAGACGATGACCTTTGCCTTTGTCAGTGGGCGCCAGGCCTGCGGTGTGTAGTCTACCGGGCCGAGGTCGCGCACGCGCGGCTCCGGCGCGACGAAGTTGTTGGGCACCACCTCGCCGCTGCGGTTTGGATCGGCGTATGGCTCGGGCAGGGTGCGTGGGTCAATCGTCGCGAACTTGGCGGGCGAGGTCAGCGCAAAGTCCAGCAGATACTCACCGCCGTACACGGGGTGCGAGCCGAGCAGGGCACGCGAGACCTCGTCCACGCGCAAATTGCGCGCATCGCTGATGAGGCCGGCTTTGTGGCGCTGCGCCGCGCGCGCCGCCTGATGCAGCTTGTTCACGGCGAAGAAACAGAACTCCGGGTGCTGCGTCATCAGGAACTCGCCGGGCCGGCCGGCGACGTGCACCTTGTCCGCACCAAGCGCGATGGCGCGATCGGCCTGCGCTTCGTCAGTGATGACGGCGTGCACGTAGCAGCCGAGAGAGTCGGCCAGGCGACGTGCCTCGCCGAGGAGGGGCAAGTCGGCGGGGTCGGGCGCGCTGACCCAGATGTCGGCGTAGCTCGCGGCGGCGAGGTCTTCGCCCATCAGGGCGGAAAGAGCGTCCATGTCCATAGTGTTTTACCTTTGGGTGGCGAGTAGAAAGTAGTGAGCAAACCACTTTCTACTTTCTAAATTCTCCTCAACGTCTCCGCCAGCTGCGCCACCACGTCGCCTTCCAGCCGCTTGCCCAGTTCACGTTCGGGCGGGAAGGATTCGCCGCGCAGCTCGGTCACCGGCTGCAATTCGGATTCGCTCAGGTCAAGGTCGGCCAGGCGCCAGACCTCAACGGCGTTCGCATCGCTGAAGATGGAGATGATGCGGCCTGCATGTGCGTAGCGCGGCTTGTTGCTGTCCGGCGCAACGGCGACCACGGCGGGCAGGTCGGCCTCCACGCGGGCGAAGGCGCGTCCGCGCGCGACGATGGCGGTCAGCGTGTTGTGGTTGACCTTCAGCTCGTACGCATTGCCGACGAAGGCCCAATCGAGCGCTTCGGCCAGGCGCGGGCCGATTTGTGCGCCGTCGCCGTCCAGCACTTCGGCGCCGAGCATCACCAAGACCACGCCGCCCACCTGCTCGATGGCCCGTTTGAATACATGGGTTAGCACAAGGGCGTCGGCGTCCTTCAGCGCTTCGTCCGTAACCTGAATGGCACGGGCTGCGCCCATAGCGCGGGCATCGCGCAGCACCTGCTCGACCGGCGCGCCGCCCACGCCGAGCACGGTGACCTCGCCGCCCAGTCTCAGCGCAGCTTCGAGCGCGTTGCGGTCCGATGGATTGAAGATGTACTGCTCGCGGTTGATGAAGACCTTCTGTGCCCGGCGGTTGACGCTCAGGCCGGCCGGGTCTTGGATGGCGCGGAGGATGACGAGTGTGTTCATGATGATGATTGAAGACTGAAGACTGGAGACAGAAGAAAGATGATGTGACTCATCCTTCTTCCTCCTTCCTTCTCCCTTCTCCCTTCTTCCTTCTTCCCCGGTTAGGGCCGGATGCGGACCCCGATCTCCTGTAACAACTCGCTGGCGATGACGATGCGCTGAATCTCGTTGGTGCCCTCGAAGATTTCGGTGATGCGGGCGTCGCGCCAGCCGCGCTCCAGCGGGAACTCACGCGAGAGGCCGAGCGCGCCGTGGATTTGCACTGCACGGTCAATGCAGCGCGAGCCGATCTCCGAGCCGAGCAGCTTGCACATGCCGGCTTCCTTGATGAACGGCTTGCCGTTATCCACCAGCCAGGCCGTCCGATAGACGAGCGCGTTCAGCGCTTCGATCTCGGCAGCCATATCGGCCAGCATGAACTGGACTGACTGCATGTGGGCGATCTGCCGTCCGAACTGTGAGCGCGCCTTGACCCAGCGCAGCGCCGCCTCGAGCGAAGCGCGCGCGCCGCCGAGCGTAGCCGCGCCGAGTGAGACGCGCCCGATGTCCAGCGTTTTCATGAACGTGATGAAGCCCATGCCGACTTCGCCGACGATGTTCTCCTTGGGCACGCGCACGTTGTCGAAGTTGAGCAGGGAGGTGGGCGAGCCGTGCAGGCCCATCTTCTTCTCCGGTTTGCCGGCGGAGAAGCCCTCCCAGCCCTTCTCGACCGCGAAGACCGTCGCGCCGCCGCGCGCGCCGAGCGCCGGATCGGTGACGGCCAGCACCATCACCACGTCGGCGATCGGCCCGTTGGTGATCCACATCTTCTGCCCGTCGAGGAAGTACGAGTCGCCCTCGAGCGTGGCGCGCAGCTGGATGCCGGCGGCGTCGGAGCCGGCGTTCGGCTCGGTCAGGGCAAAGGCGGCAATTTTCTTGCCGGCGCAGAGGTCGGGCAGGTACTTCATCTTCAGAGCTTCCGAGCCGCCGAGGTAGAGGCTCATGGCGCCGATACCGACGTGTGCGCCGATGATGGTGGCGACGGATGAGTCGACCCGGCTGATCTCCTCCATCAGGATGCAATAGCCGATCTCACCGGCGCCCATGCCGCCGTACTTCTGCGGGAAGGGTACGCCGAACAGGCCGGCCTCGGCCATAATGCGAAGCAGCTCCGTATCCGGCTCGCCGGTGCGGTCTATCTTCTTCGCGCGCGGACGAATCTCTTCCTCGGCAATCTCGCGGACGAGCCGCCGCAGGGCAATGTGTTGGGGGCTGAAAGTGAAATCCATGTTTGCCTCGCCGTTGTGTGCTCCGTGCTGCGTGCCTTGCCTACGCAATACGCAATACGCAATACGCAATATGCAATACGCTACATCCCGATCTGCACCCCCGCCTGCCTAAGCACCTCGCCCGCGATCTGTACGCGCTGCACTTCGTCGGTGCCGCCGAGGATGCGCAGGGCGCGCACGTCCCGATAGACGCGGCTGATGGTGTACTCGTCGCTGAAGCCATAGCCGCCGTGCACCTGGAGCATCTTATTGGCCGCGTCCTTGGCCACGCGCGCGCCCAGGTACTTGGCCAGAGCGGCAGCATGGCTAAAGTCCCGGCCTGTGTCTACCAGCCAGGCGGCGTAGTAGAGCGTGTGCCGCAGCGCTTCGATGTCGGCGTGCACATCGGCGATGTAGTTCTGCATGGCCTGCTTGTGGGCGATGGCGATGCCGAATTGCTTGCGCTCGACGGCGAAGCTGACGCCGAGCTGCAGGGCGGTTTCTGCTGCGCCGAGCGCAACGGCGGCCAGCGCGACCTTGAGCCGATCGTAAGCACGGGCCGCGATGGCCGCGCCGCCGTCGCGCGGGCCGAGCAGGCTGTCGTAGCCGGCGGGCAGGGCGGCGATGAAGCCGTGCGCGGCGGCGGCGCGGGCGGCGCGCCCGTTGGCCTTGGCAATAGCGATGTCGTCCTCATCGGGGCCGGCTCGCAGCTTTTGGAGGCGCAGCTCGGCGATGCGC
>JANWXR010000174.1 GCA_025057205.1 Anaerolineales bacterium
GCCAAAACGCTGAATAGCCTCCTTAGAAGGGCACAACGCACCGGCTTGATTTTGCAATCTGCGGATGGGCAACGTTTCGTATTGACTTCCCTCGAACACTGGGAAGGGTTCGACGTGGGGGCCGGAGACGACTTTGCCCGCGAAGTTAAACTGACCGTTCGCAACAAGAAGTTGATGAAGTTTCTAGCCGAGCGCCGCACTCATGGCAAGAAGACTCCCCTGGCGAAAGTCAAAGAGCAACTGGGCCTCAATTAATGCAAGGGGATATTCTCCTTCATGAGGAAACCGTGCAAGTTTAAGGTCAGCGTTTTCAAATCGAAACTGCCGCCAAACACCGCGTCCAGCCGACCGCGCTGGGCGCGCGAATCGCGGTGGCTCATAATGTAACCGATTGATCCTCCCGTTCGCCGACACAGAAGCCCCAAACCTCACGCCGGCCTTGCTCATCCATGCCCCACCACCGCCAGGATGGGCATTTTGCAACCCTCCTCGCCATAAATCACCATGAAGTAGGTGCCATTGGCATAGGCATACAGGGAATGCCTTTCCAAAACGCGAGTTCTCCGGTTCTCAAATTCCGTCTCCAGCGAGTGGAAACACTCGCGAGACCGTCACCGGGCTGAGACAGACCACCACCAGAGCTTCCATCACGACGCCCATCCCCATCGTACTGACGCCGCCGACAAACATCCCACCAAGGTGTACTGAATTGCTAGACGTAATCGTCCCTGGAGCACCTACCGAAGGGTGGCTTGACTGTTTGCGTCGAAGGTCTTAAGATGTGCTTGGGTAGCCATGGTTTTCTCCTTGTTGGGTATGGCGGCCTGCAAGGATACAGGCTCCCTGCTTTATCCGTTACACCACCGATTTCCTGGAGAATCTGTAACATGCCCAACCTCCTAAGTGACAAGAGGCTCCGCGTTTACTTTATCCTGGCTGCGATCATCCTCGGCGGCGTGCTGCTATGCAGCACTCTGATCATCTTTTTTGCCGTCGTATCCCCCCTGATAGAGGCGCAAGCCATCACCGAACGCCTGCGACCGCTGCAGACCGTGTGCGAGAACGGCGCCGCCGTTCCCGAAGCGCCTGAATACATTGCCGACCCCGGCCCTAACAAGGTCGTAGTGTACCTGGCCGCGGAGGACGAAACCTACTACAACCGCATCGAAGACTACCCACGCCACTGGCACGCCACCACGGTCGGCGAGGCCGAGCTGGTGGCCTGCGCGCAGACCGGAAAGCAGATCATCGAGACATGCGAGTACACACTGGAGGACGAGGACAACACACTGGCAAAGTTGCAGCGTGAACAATACACGCTGACCGTGCGCCTGTACGCGCCGCATACCGGAGAGCTGCTCGCCGAAACCGTGCTGACCGGCAGCGAGCCGCGCGCCTGCCAGGACACCGAGACCTTCACCGACGGCGTCACGACGCAGACCGTGACCGGCGACCCCATCAAACCCGCCGAAATGACCAAGTGGCTGCAGGCCTACGTCGAGCCATAGCTGCCCCATACAAGAGCCAAGATGCCTAAACCGAACATCTTCTGAGACCCGGAAGGAGAGTCAAAATCAACTCCAGCGGCGACAACCAGCTGCTGGAAGTCTCCGACGGCGATACGCCCACCGTTTCGATAGCGATCCACACGCAAGGAACGCGCCACCATAGTTCATTGCGCCGTACATATCACTTGTCCGCAACATCCAAGACATGGAGCGGCTCGTGACGACAGCCCTGGTCGCCTGGAACGCTGCCCTGCTGCCTGCAACCCGCCAAACAGGCCCGAAATGTCGGCTCGATCCTTCGCAAGCGTGCGCCGGTCAGCCGGCCAGGAAGCGGAAGGCGATTTCCACCTGGGTGTTGACAAGCTGATCGAACGCAAGCAGCAACTCTTTCCTCACATCAAGCGTTTTGTCGTTGACTTCACCGTGACCGACGAAGGCAAGCACTTTCGATTGGCGGTGGTGTCTACGCTGACATCCGAAGACATCGTCTCCCGGCCTCAGCACCACTGAACGCGAGGGATGCCGCTGCCTGGCTGCACCCCGCCAGACTGATCGCTCTGAAGGGGTATAATCGGCTATGCAAGGAGATACCGGCGTGTCTGTAAGTCCTGCCCTGATCGAAAATCCGGCGGAACTCGAGGCGCTGGTGCGGCGCGTCGTGCGCGAGGAAGAAGCTGTCGTCGGCGATTGAGCCGCCGTGTTCCGCGCCGTTTTCGATACCAACATCGCCATCGCCGCGCTGAAGAGCCGGTCCCCAAACAGTCCGTCACGAGAGCTCCTGCAACTTCTGAACCTGGGCAGCTTTTATCTGGGTATTCGCCTACTCGACGGCCTTCACTTTCTATATACCGTCCGCGGTGACACGCCGCCCGGCAACTGAGGCAACAAAACAAAACGAGGAGCAACCATGCCCCGCATCATTCGCGCCCCACGTGGCACGAAACTCACCTGCAAAGGCTGGCTACAGGAAGCCGCCTACCGCATGATTCAAAATAACCTCGACCCAGACGTGGCCGAGCGCCCCGATGACCTGGTAGTGTACGGCGGGCGCGGGCGCGCGGCGCGGGACTGGGAATGCTTCGAGGCAATTCTCCAATCCCTCATCTCACTCGAAAACGACGAAACCCTGCTCGTCCAATCCGGCAAGCCGGTGGCCGTGTTCAAAACCCACCCGGACGCGCCGCGCGTGCTCATCGCCAACAGCAACTTGGTGCCGCACTGGGCCACGCAGCAGCACTTCGATGAACTCGAGGCCAAAGGCCTGATGATGTACGGCCAGATGACGGCGGGCAGCTGGATTTACATCGGCACGCAGGGCATTTTGCAGGGCACCTACGAGACGCTCGGCTCACTGGCCCGCCAGAAGGGCTGGGGTTCGCTCAAGGGCAAGTTCGTGCTAACGGCGGGACTGGGCGGTATGGGAGGCGCCCAGCCGCTGGCCGTGACCATGAACGAGGGCGTCGCCCTGATTGTGGAAGTAGACCCCCGGCGTGCGCAGCGCCGCCTAGAAACCGGCTACGTGGATGTAGTGGTGGACACGCTCGAAGAGGCGATGACGCTCGTCGAAGAAGCCAAGGCCAACGGCGAGGCCAAGTCCGTCGGCCTGATCGGCAACGCGGCGGACATCTTCCCGGAGCTGGTGATGCGCGGCGTCACGCCCGACGTGGTCACCGATCAGACCCCGGCGCACGATTACCTCTCGTACGTCCCGCACGGCCTCTCGCTGGAGGCCGCCAACGCCCTGCGAGTCAGCGACCCGCAGGAATACATGCGCCGCAGCGCGGCCTCGATGGCGCGGCACGTGCAGGCCATGCTCGACTTCCAGAAGCGCGGCGCGGAGGTCTTCGACTACGGTAACAACCTGCGCCAGCGCGCCTTCGACCACGGCGTGAAGGACGCCTTCAACTACCCCGGCTTCGTGACGGCCTATATCCGCCCGCTGTTCTGCGAGGGCAGGGGGCCGTTCCGCTGGGTGGCGCTCAGCGGAGACCCGGAGGACATTTACCGCACCGATGAGGCCGTAGCCGCGCTCTTCCCCGAGGACGCGCACCTGCAGCGCTGGCTGAAGATGGCGAGGGAGAAGGTTCACTTTCAGGGCCTGCCCGCGCGCATCTGCTGGCTGGGCTACGGCGAGCGTGCCAAGGCCGGATTGCGCTTCAACGAGATGGTGGCGCGCGGCGAGGTCAAAGCGCCCATCGTCATCGGGCGCGACCATCTGGACGCCGGCTCGGTGGCCTCGCCCA
>JANWXR010000175.1 GCA_025057205.1 Anaerolineales bacterium
GTGCCGCAGCTTCGGCGGGCTGCGCCGGCGCTGTTCGTCGCCGTAGCCGTCATTGACCTGTTCGCCGCGAACCGCCCGCTCAACGTGCGCGCGCCGTACCTCCCCTACCCGCCCGACCCGGTGGTGATGCCCGTGCTCGCCGAACGTGGATTCTTCCGCGTGCAGGACGACGGTCGGCTGGCGGGACATGCCGGCTGCGGCTACGGCTTCCGCGAGGTGGACGGTGTAACGCCCTACCACCTGGCCGCCTACGACCGCCTGCTCCAACGCCCGGAGCCGGAACGCTGGCGGCTGCTCGGTGTGAAGTATGTGGTGACCTGGCGCGCGGAACTCTTCGATGCGAACGGACAGCGCATCGAATCCGAAGTCGTTGCGCAAAGCGAGGGTGTGGACGAGAAGGGCAACCCAACGCGCACGCACCGTCTGCCGATTGAGCCGCAGCGCGCCTGGCTCTCGTTCAATGTGGGCATGGGCGAGGCGTTGCCCATCGAAAGCGCAAACAATGTAACCGTGCTACACGACAAGCCGGGCGACATCGCCCTGCGCGTTGAGCTGCCCGCCAGTGGAACGCAGTTGCTCGTGGTCAGCGAAGCGTATGCGCCGGGCTGGCGCGCCTGGGTGGATGGGCAGTCGGCGGCGGTTCGCGCCGCGCACGAGGCGCTGCTGGCCGTCACCGTCCCCCCCGGCGCACATACGGTCGAGTTCCGCTACGAACCGCAGTCGCTGGCGTGGGGCGCGGTGCTTTCGGGAGCCGGGTTGCTGGTGAGTGTAATGTTGATATTCCGGCATAATTTGAATCGCTGAGGTACTGAGAGGTGATGAGGACGCTGAGTCTCGGCGCCACAGCGCCGTCAGTGCTCTCAATAGTTCAGTGGTTCCGGAGGCCTTTGAATCGCTGAGGGCACTGAGAGAGATGAGGCCAACGAGTCTCGGCGCCATCAGCGCCGTCAGCGCTCTCAGTGATTCAGTGGTTCAGTGCTTCAGTGGTTACAAACTTCCTGACCGTCATGTCAAATCCGCAATCTGCAATCTGCAATCGAGAATCCCAAATCCTTTACCGTCCGGCCACCGCGAGTGATCAGAAGACCATCCGCGCCATCATTCGCGAGGCGGGGATCAACCCACTGAGATGGCAGTGGTCCAACTTCCTGCTCGCGGCAAATGCAATCACCAGCGAGGTGGTGGGCACAGGGCAGATCAAAACGCATGGGGACAGCAGCCGCGAATTAGCCTCAATTGTCGTGCGGCCCGCCCATCAACGGCGCAGAATCGCCAGCGAGATGGTGCGGCGGATGATCGCGCAGGACGCGCGCGAGTCGAACGCACCGCTGTATCTGCTGTGCGCCGGCAACATGCTGGCTTTCTACGAGCGCTTCGGCTCTCGGCGCGTGGAACGCTCGGAGACGCCGCCCTACTTCTACTTCCGGCCGCCTGACGCGCCTGGCGGGCTTTGTGGAGGCTTTCCTGCGCGCCGGCCTGATTGCCCGGTGGTGACGGTGCTATCCGCTGAGGACAAACGTGCCTATGCCGGTTAGAGCACGTCCGGCGTTCGCGTGGCCGGCGCTCGCCGTGTTGATGCTGGCGGCGGGGCTGCGCGGCTTCCAAATCGGCGCACAGCCGCTGCGCGGCGACGAGGCCTTCAGCGTCACCTTCGCGCAACTGCCGTGGCCGGAGATGCTGCGCGTCTGGGTGGCGGGCGAGCCACATCCGCCCCTGCACTTCATCTTTCTCAGATATTGGCTGCCGCTGGCCGGTGAGAGCGACCTGGCCGTGCGCTGGCCGGGTGTGCTGGCCGCAGTCGTTACGGTGGCGTTGATGCATCGATTAGGCCGGCAGTGGTTCGGGGAACGCGCGGGGATTCTGGCAGCACTGCTCGGCGCGTTCAGTCCCTTCCTCATCTGGTATGCGCAAGACGGGCGGATGTATCCGTTCATGACGGCGTTCACGTTGGCCGCGCTGTGGGAGACATGGCGGGCGGCGCATCACGACGGCCTCGGGCGCTGGGCATTGGCCGGGGGATGGTGGCTGCTCAACCTGTTCAACCATTACTTCTCCAGCTTTGCACTGGCGGCGACGCTGCTGGCGCTGGCGATTGCGTCGGGCACACGCCGCACCTGGCGACGCGCCGGGCTGATGGCGTTGGCGGTGAGCATGCTGTATCTGCCCTGGGCCATCTTCGTCAGCGGCGGTCTGGCGGGGCAGGTGAAGAACTGGCCGCTGAACGATTTGGCCTGGCGGGTGCTGGCCGCCTACAGCGTGGGCGTGGCCGAACACGGCGCGCAGGGCTGGACGGCCTGGCTGGGCGCAGGCGCATTCGTAGTCCTGATGCTGGCCGGCGCACGTTGGGGATGGCGCGGCTCGCGCGATGCAACCATCTGGCTGATGACCGTGGCAGCGGGTGTGCCGGTCTTGTGCATCGCCGTGACCGCGCCGCGCTCGGCGTTTGCAGAGCGATTCATCCTAAGCGCAGCCCCCTTCGCCCTGATGTTGGCTGCCATCGGATTCAGTGTGCTGCCTCCTCGCTGGAGTCTGCTCCTGACCGGCGCTCTGGCGACGGGCGCGCTCGTCTCGCAGATGCACGCCCAGTTCGACCCGGCCTTCCGCAAAAGCCCGAACTGGCGCGCCCTGATGGCGCACCTTCAGGGGTCACCACGCGCAGGCGAGGTGATGCTGGTCAACTACCCCGACCCGGCCTTCTATCACTATTACCGGGCAGGCCTGCCGGTGGAGACGGCGCCGCCCGCGCCATGGCCGCAATCCGGCGAGGCCGCAACCGTTGCGCAACTGGAGCGGCTGCGCGACAGCTACGCCCATATCCGTTTTCTGTTTCAGCCCGACCCCGGTTACGACCCGCAGGGCTTCGTGGGCGCGTGGCTAGAGGACTGTTGCGAGAAGACCGATGACCGCTTCGTGGATGTGTTCCGCGTGCAGAGCTTCGATACACCTGCCGGCTCGCTGGCCGCGCGCCAACCACTGCGGGTAGAATTCGAACGCGGCCTACAACTGACCGGGTATCGCTTCGTCAACCCCGAACCGCGCGCGGGCGACTCGCTGCGGCTGACTCTGTTCTGGGAGGCGCGCGAGCCGCTGGCCGAGGCCTACACCGTCTTCGTCCACTTCGTCGCGCCGGATGGCTTCTACATTGCCGGGGCGGACGGCGTGCCGCGCAACGGCAAACGTCCCACCTTCACCTGGGCGGCGGGCGAAACGGTCATTGACCCACGCCTGATCCCCCTGCCCACCGATTTGCCGCCCGGCGAGTATTTCGTGGAAGTAGGCTGGTACATACCCGACTCGGGACAGCGCCTGCGGACGAGCGACGGCGCGGATAAGGTGCGATTACCGCAAGCAGTGGTGGTGAACTAAAGACTAGATAACCCTCACAATAAAGGTCAGAGATGCCTCTTCCTCCTTCAGACGGATTAGGGTCAACACTGCGACTCCAGCAAACGGCTGCGGATTTGCCAATTGACCAGGCCGGCGACTGCCCGCGTGCGCGCGATATGACCGTGCCGATTGTTGTGAAGGTTGTCTAGTCTAAATTTTCGCGAAATGAGCGAACGGAGAGGTATAATTCACAGTTTGGCGCTTGATTTCAAGTTGCAAAAATCGTATTAGGAGTTACGCAGTTGCGCCCGCGCTTCCGTATATGTGGCGGTCATATTCGCCGGAAGTCCGCCGGATATGGCG
>JANWXR010000176.1 GCA_025057205.1 Anaerolineales bacterium
GCCGACGATCTGCCCGCGCCGGTTGCGGATGCAGCTGATGCGGTGCAGCGTGCGCTCCATGCCGGCGCGGTTGTCGGCATCGAAGTCACCGATGCGGGTGACGACGTAGTCAATGTCGGCGCGGGTGATCTCGCTGGAAGCGAGCACCACTTCGGTATCCACGTAGCGCGCTGTGGGCACACGTCCCAGGTCGAGGATGATTTCAAGCAGATCGTCGGTGCGGTTGGCGGCAGTCAGGGCGGCGCCGATGTGCGGCGGGAGGACGGCCATCAGCGCGTGCAGGTCGTCGGTGATTTTCTTTTGCATGTGCAGGTTGTGTCTCGCGCCGGCGCGCCCTCATCCTGAGTCTGTCCTTCGGGCCGGAGCGCGCTCAAGCGCGGGTCAGTTCTGAGAAAAGTGTGTGGGCGTGCGGGCGATCGGCGTGGTCGTGGTCGTCACCGAGGCCTCCATGCCGGGCAGCGGCTTGAGCACCGGTTCGAGCTGGCGGGCGACCAGGCGCTTGACCATCACGGCCTGCGAACCCAGGCAGTCGAAGTTCGCTGCGTGGAGGATGTCCTGCAGCCAGTCCTGATAGCGACGGACGCATACATAGATCGGGCGGCCACCCCGATTGGTCTTTGCCAGGTGGTGCAGCGCCGAGTGCAGCATCGCTTCGGAAAGATCGTAGGCCTCCGGATGCAGGTACGGCTCTACCCAGATGCCTGCCGGCCCGCGCCGCACATCCAGGAAGGCCACGACCTCACCGTCCTGCTCGAGCACGTAGCCGCGCCCGGGCCTGGGCGCCGGTTCCACCTGCTGCACCAGCCGCGGCACGACATTGTGATACAACGTGGTCACTGCGATCGTGTCGGCGCTACTCGCCGGGCGGATGGGCAGCGAGGGGGCGGGGATGTGCGTCTCCTCGAGCAACTGCCAGATGGTCTGACGTGCATAGATGGCAAAGCCGGCGCGGCGCAGCGCTTCGAACTCGCCGCTGGTCTCGTCTACTTCTGCAATCAGGTGATGGCCACCGCGCTCCCCGGCCTCGACGGCCAAGCGGTCCACCAGCGGCAGCCAGCCGGCATTGTTCTCCGACCAGGCCGGCGCGATGAAGAGCGCGCGCGCCACCTCTTCGCCAGGACGATGGCGCAGCTGGCCAAAGGCGGCGTGCCCATTGTCTTTCCAGATCAGCGTGGGCGCGCCCGTGCCGGGCATTAGATAGGCGAACAGCGCCTCTTGCAGAGGCTGGCTCTCGCGCGTCAACCGGGCGATGGAGTCCAGGCAGATACCCTGGTCGCTCAATTGCATCACCAGGCTGACGTCGCGCCAGTCGAACGGACGGATCATTGGGTTTGCGTGTTCAGCTCTGAAGGCAGCAGGGTCTTGGCTGCGCGCTCGAACAGGCCCTTAAGCGCTGCCTGGAAGCGTTCGACTTCGCGGATGGTGCCGCGCCGGGTGGACGGTTCGCCCGGGTTGTCACTCGTCAGCATGCCTCGCTCGCGGAAGTATTGCCGGTACAGCTCCGCCAGCACGTCTTCCTCGCGGCAGCGGCGTTCACGCGCAATCAGCTTGGCCTGCACGGGCAGAGGGTTCGCGGCCTCTTCCGGGATAACTTCTGCCCAGAAGGGACTGTTCTCGTCCACATCCACCATGCCGTACAACTCCACCATATCCTTGCGCCGCACGCCGACGCACATTCCAAACAACGATTCGTAGCCGTCCTGGTTACGACGCCACCACCTTAGCCCTTCCGGATTCGGAATCCATTCCCATTCGTAATCCCCGGGGTCTGCACCGAAGCGTCCGGCCAGGCTGACGGCTTCGTATGCGGCGATGTACTCGGGCAGGCGCTGCCAGATGCGAAGCGGAACCAGCATTACCAATTGCGTTTCTGGCATACGCGCCAGCTCGGCGAACCGATAATTGGGATTCTCGTTGACCAGGAAAGGCTTGGCCTTCGTCACCACAGACCTCCACGTTCACGTTGTGATATCCCGATATGCACCCGCTCTGCCGACTCCGCTTGAAATTCTACCATGCGGGTTGGGGCGAAGCAATTGGCGTGCATGCGAAACATGTCAGGCGCACCCTAACCCTTCGGCTTCGCTCAGCGTCCGCTCAGGATGCCCACCGCCCAGGACACCCCCTGAGCGTGGCTTCACTTCGCGAAGCCCACCGAAGGACGAAGGGGCGGCACGTTCTCTGACAACCTTGGCGTGGACATGGCCTCATGATGGTTGGGTGGCGGAGGCCAACCGACTGTGAACTGTGGGGCGTTATCTTTGTCGCTTGACGGGCCGCGCATCTTGTGTACAATTTGGTCAATTATACAATTAGTTCAATTCAGGAATGGCGTTCACTCTGGACTTTCGTGGGCGTGAGCCGATTTACAGCCAGATTGTCGAGCAGGTAAAGGCGCAGGTAGCCGCTGGGGTGCTCAAGCCCGGAGACCAGTTGCCCACCGTACGCCAGCTGGCTGCCGACCTGCGTATCAACTTCAACACCGTCGCCCGCGCCTACCGCATCCTGCACGATGAAGGCGTTATCTCCACTCAGCAAGGCCGCGGCACCTTCATCCTCGATCGGCCGATCCCGGCAGGCGCCGAGCAGCGGCGTTTGCGAAGAGCGCGGCTGGCCGAGCTAACCGAGCGTTTTTTGGCGGAGGCCGAACGACTGGGCTACGCGCCGGAGGAGATTCTCAGGAGCGTGGAGTCGAGCCTGGCCGGTCGCCGGCTGTCTGCAAAGGAGTAAAAACATGTTGAGCAACTTAAGCAAGAGCCGAATCGAAGCGGCGTCGGCGTCACCGCATGAGGCCGCACCGGGCGCGCGGTCATCGGCACGACTCGCCAACCCGGTTTCGGTGAGTGTGTTCGTCATCGCCGTGATACTGGCGAGCCTCGTCGGCGTTGTCGGCAGCATCGCAGGCTGGCCGGATGCCGTTGTTGGCGGAGCAGCCTTCGCCTTCATTTTGGTCGGCGTCTATGTGTTGTTCGCTCTCAAGATTGCCAACCAGTGGGAGAAGGCGGTGGTGCTGCGCTTCGGCAAGTTCCGTGGGTTGTTCGGGCCGGGCCTATTCTGGATCATCCCGGTGGTGGACACGGTCGCCGACTGGATTGACCACCGCACGATGGTGACGCCGTTTGCGGCGCAGAAAACGTTGACACGCGACACGGTACCTGTAGACGTGGACGCGGTGCTCTTCTGGGTAGTGTGGGACGCGCAAAAGGCGGCGCTGGAGGTAGAGAACTACCGGGCTGCCGTGGACTGGGCGGCCCAAACCGCGCTGCGCGACATCATCGGCAAGATGATGCTGGCCGATATCCTCGTCGGGCGTGAGGCCATTGATCAGGAGCTACAGCGGATCATTGACGAGCGCACTACGCCGTGGGGCGTGAGCGTGACCAGCGTCGAGATCCGTGACATCGTCATCCCGCAAAGTCTGGAGGATGCGATGAGCCGCCAGGCGCAGGCCGAGCGCGAACGCCAGGCGCGTGTTATCCTGGGCGAGAGCGAGAAGCAGATTGCTGACTCGTTTGCCGAGGCCGCCCGCGCCTATGCCGATAACCCGACGGCCCTGCACTTGCGCGCGATGAATATGCTCTTCGAGGGCCTGAAGGAAAAAGGCGCGCTGATTATCGTGCCCTCTTCGGCAGTGGATACGATGAACCTGGGCGGGCTGAGCGGCACGGTTGCTCTGGCCA
>JANWXR010000177.1 GCA_025057205.1 Anaerolineales bacterium
GGCCTTCGGTGTTTACCGTGGTCAGCGCGCCGGAGCGGTTGATTTTGGCCGGCGTCCCCTCCGGGATGATGATCTTGAGCGTGCAGATGCCCGCCGTGATGGTGACCGTCGCGTCACGTTGCAGCTCGCCGGAGAAGTCAAGGGTGTACGTGCCCGCGCCGCCATCGAAGCGCATTGTGGCGAAGTTGGCGTTGGCCAAACCTTCGAGTGTGACGGTGGAGGCGGCGGTGGTGTAGCGCAACTCGGTCATCTCTTCCGGGTTCACCGATTCGAACTTGACCGTGCTGGTGCCGGCGCCGTCGGCGATGTCGAGCCGGCGCAGCGGCACGCCGCTCAGGTCCAGCTCGCCGCGGTACGCACCGGCGTCAATCTTCAGTTTCAGCGGCACGTTGCCCAGCTTCAGGTTCCATTCATTGAGGACGTCACCCTCGATGATGCCGAAGCTGCCGCTGTCCATGCGGTCCTGCTCAATGTGCACTCGGTTGCCGTCGCGGGTGACGGTCGGTTTCCATTCGGCCACGTTGTACCGAATCTCGCCGCCGATCAGTCCCTCGCCACCGCCGGACAGGGTCAGTTCGCCGGCGCCCAGCCGCAATTCGACTTCGGCGGTTTCGCTGTCGGGCAGCGGCTCGGCTACGACGAGCGTCTCGGTGGGGATGGTTTGCAGGCGCGGAATGTTGGGCAGGGAGATATCGCAGGCGAGGGCGGCCACGGCCAGCGCCGCGATGATGATGAGCAAACGTTTCATGGCGTCCTTCTCCTCAAGCATCAATGGGATGCAACGGTATTACGCCGGCGCTAGGCTCTGGTTGCGGTGGCCAGCAGTTCGCGGAGGCGGGGATGGTCGGCATAGACTCCGCGATACCGCTCCGGCAGCAGGGCGGCGATGCGGCACATGATTTCGGCGGTGTACTCCTCCAGCCGGGCAGCGCGCGCGCCGCGTTCGATCGGCGGCAAGGTGAAGGGCAGGCCGACCGTTACGGTGACGGGCACGCGCCCCCGGAAGGGCGAGCGCAAACGCGTGATCGCCCAGGCCAGCTGTTCGGTATTGGTGATAGCGACCGGCACCATGGAGACCGGCGCAGCCACGGCCAGCGCCGCTGCGCCCGGTTTGGCGGGCTGCCGGGATTGGCGTCGGGCTGCGCGTCCCTTCCGGCGCAATGCCCAGGCTATGCGGCAGCCGCTCCAGCCCGGTCACTCGCAGGTCAGCAAAGATGGAGAACAGGAAACGAAATAAACGCCGCAACCGATCCACGTTCTGAGGTGAGAGATGTCCCCTCAAGAAGACAGGTTCTACCGGCATCGGGTAATATTGTAATCGGCCTGGATATTGCACGCCTGAACTTGTCCGCCGGGCCGAGCATCCGGGAAAACAGGAGTATTTGAGGAGGCACTATGCTCAGGAAGACGCTCACCTTCTTGCTACCGACCGCTGCGCTGCTGGCCGCTTGCGCTCCGGCCACGCTGCCTGCGGATAGCGGCGTCAAGGACATCCCCACCGCCCCGCCCGACGAGGCCGTGTCCAGACCGGATGCCGGCGCCTCGCCGCAGCCCGTTGCTGAGCCTGACGACCCTTCGGCCCCGCGCCCGAGCGACGCCGCCCTCAGCCGAGGCCAGGCTTTCGTGGATAGCTATGAAGTGCTGACGCTCGAAACCTTCCCGCCGCAGTACCGCATCCGAGTGAAGGGAACGTTGCCGACGCCGTGCCACCAGCTGCGCATGGCCGTCAGCCCGCCGGATGCCGCCGGCAACATCGAAGTGGAAGTGTATTCGGTGGTGGACCCGAACGTGACCTGCGCGCAGGTGCTGCAGGACTTCGAGCATAGCGTCTCGCTGGGCAACCTGCCGCCGGGCCGGGAATACGTGGTGCTGGTGAACGACCAGCCGGCCGGGACCATCCTGCCGTAGCGAAAATTCCCGTCACAATCCCTCGAGGAAAACGCCGCAGACGGCGGTAACATCGCCGGCGGCGTTTTTCGTTTCTGCCCAATCGGGCAGGGACAGGTGCATATGCCTCTCTAATGCGGCACTCCTTACACTGACTGCGCCGACGGCGGAGTATAATTTTCGACGTGAGCAACGCGGTTGACGATGACCCGCGACTCCATACCGAGCGCAACGTTACCGAGCGCAACGTTTGGCCGGCAACCGTCCGGCCTGATGGCCGCCCGCACCTGGTGCCCATCTGGTTCGTGGTCGAGGCCGGTCGCTGGTACATCTGCACCTCGCCCGACAGCGTGAAGGCTCGCAACTTGCAAGCCAACCCGTCGGTCATGCTGGCGCTGGAGGACGGGACGAACCCGCACGTGGTCGAGGGCGTGGCGCGCCGCGTTCAGCCATCGCCGGCCGTGGTGCGCCGGTTCAAGGAAAAGTTCGATTGGAATATCACCGCCGACGCCGAGTACGGCGCAGTGTTTGAAATCGAAGTGATACGACAGGTAATGGGATGAGGGAAGAGTGTATCTCGTATCTCGTATTGCGTAGCAGTGCGTTTCGCGTATTACGCAATACGGAATACGCAATACGCAATACGTACCACGTCCCACAAGAGGCAACCTGCTATGATGCGTTTCGACCGTTTCACCGAGCGCGCGCAGGACGCGGCGCAACGCGCGACCGAGATCCTGCAGCGCTACGGCCACACCCAGATTGATACCGAGCACATCCTGCTGGCCCTGCTGGAACAGCCGGAGGGCGTCATCCCGCAGATCCTCGAGCGGCTGGGCGTGGACCAGGAGTACATCAAGCGCCGGCTGGACGACGTGCTCCGCGCCTCGCCGCGCGGCGCGGTCTACGGCGGCGGCACCGGCCAGGTCTTCATCACGCCGCGCGTCAAACGCATCGTGGACCTGGCCAACGACGAAGCCGGGCGGCTCAGGGACGAGTACATCTCCACCGAACACATCTTCCTGGCCATCCTCTCCGAGCGCAACACCGCCGTCGCCCGCATCCTGGCCGAGGCCGGTGTGACCAAAGACCGCGTCATCGAAGCGGTCAAGGACATCCGCGGCGGTCAGCGCATCACCGACCCGCAGGCCGAGACGCGCTATCGCACGCTGGAGAAGTACTCGCGCGACCTGACGGCGATGGCCAAGGCCGGCAAGCTCGACCCCGTCATCGGACGTGACAGCGAGATTCTGCGCGTCATCCAGGTGCTCAGCCGCCGCACCAAGAACAACCCGGTGCTCATCGGCGAGGCCGGCGTGGGCAAGACCGCCATCGTCGAAGGGCTGGCACAAAAGATTGCCAACAACGATGTGCCGGAAATCCTCAGCGGCAAGAGGGTGGTGGCGCTCGACCTGGGCGCGATGATCGCCGGCTCGCGCTTCCGCGGTGAGTTCGAAGAGCGGCTCAAGGTCGCCATCGAAGAGATTCAGCGTTCCGAGGGCGACATCATCCTGTTCATTGACGAGCTGCACACGGTGGTGGGCGCAGGCGCAGCCCAGGGCGCGATGGACGCCAGCAACATGCTCAAGCCGGCGCTGGCACGCGGCGAGCTGCAATGCGTCGGCGCGACCACGCTCGATGAGTACCGCAAATACATCGAGAAGGACCCGGCGCTGGAGCGCCGCTTCGCCCCGGTGTATGTGGATGAACCGTCGGTTGAAGAGACGATTCAGATGCTGCGCGGCCTGCGCGATCGCTACGAGGCCCACCATAAGGTCACCTT
>JANWXR010000178.1 GCA_025057205.1 Anaerolineales bacterium
GCGAGCGCGAGAGCAGCCAGCGCCCGGTGAGCGCATGCACCAGCAGCGACGGCACGCCGAGGTAATGGCCCCACTCCAACACACGCAGGGCGCCGACTGAGAAGTAGTACCAATGCCGCTCGATGGTGAACCCGACCCGGCTCAGCCGCTCATGCCAGGTCGCCGGGCTATCGCAATGATAATGTCGGCAGATGCGATTAAAAAACGAAGCATAGGCCGCGCCGAGCGAGCGCAGGCCGACGCGATTGAGAATGCCGGAGATTGAGAGAAACTCAAGGAAATATTCGCTCGGCGTGCTGAAGAGGAAGAGAGCGCCGGGTTGCAGCACGCGGTGCAGTTCGCGCAGCACCGGGTCGAGGTCGGGGATGTGCTCCAGCACCGAGTTGCTGACCGCGCCGGCGAAGTGGCCGCTCGGCAGTGGGAGCGCCGCGCCGCTGGCCTGCACGAGGCCGCGATAGACGCCGCGCCGCAGCCGGGCTGCCTCGCGCAGCGGCGGCGTCCACGGGTCTACGCCTACCTCCAGCGGCTGAGCGAACGCCACCGAGGCGAAGTGCGCGTCGCCGCAGCCCAAATCCAGCACCGGCGGCGTCAGCGGGATCTCTTGATAGAAGCGCGCCTCCACCGCCCGCAGCAAGGCGCGGAAGGCGGGCAGGTCTCTGAGGTTGCGCCAGAGCAGGTCGTCTGATAGAGGCATTGCCGGGCAGCTGCGAGGTGCAAATCAGGCGGTGATTCCGAGGATGAGCACAGGGATATCAATATCCGCCACGCCGCGCTGTTCCAAATCCCACACAAACTGCTCGAAATACGAGACGCCTGATGACATGTCCTCCACAAACTCCTTCACCGGCACAATTTCGATACCGGCGTCAATGACTCCCAGATTGTGGAAGATGGTCATTTTTGCGCAGACGTTGTAGACCATGAACGCATACTTGCCGAATTGAATTTCAACGCCTAGACGGTTCTTAACAAAATCTATTTCGCGAAACGCACCTGCCGAAGAGGCCGAAGCAGTATAACCGGACACATAGTATTGATCCGGATAATCGCACTTGACACGATGACTGACCCAACCTCTCTTCTCAAACTCGCGTTTGAATGCCCGATTGAGCGAGAGTGGGCTATACAGCTTCCTGCCCGCCATCGTTTTCTCTAGGCTGGTCTTGGTTTTGTGGCATTTGCTGTTAATTGCTGCAATGATCTGTCGGACATCATTCAATTCATGCGCATACCTCCCCTCCACCACTCGCTGCCCATCGTTGAACGAATAGACCCCCACAATCCTCATTGATAGTCTTCCCTCTTCTCCAGAAGACGGCGCTGCTCCTGTTCACGCCACTCGGTTGGAACCTGGGCGACCTTCTCGCGCCCGGTAGGCTGATAAATCGGTGTGCCGATTTTTCGGTAGCGAAGCGTCCCCTCGAAGTAAGCATGGATACGTTCGCGCGCCACACGTACGTAGGCCAGCTCTCTTTCACATCCCATCGCGCGGCGGTTGTGCATGATGGCCCCGATGAGCGCCGACCCCACCCCGGCATAGGGATCGAACACCCAGTCCCCTTCGCGCGTCAACGCCAGAACGCAGCGCTCGACCAGTTCGATGGGGTACTGGCAGGGATGCTCCGTTTTCTCAGGATGGTTCGCCTTGACATTGGGGATGTCCCATAATCCCTCTTCCCAGTCCCGCGCCACGACTTCCCATACGTCGGAAGGATTCTTACCTAGCGGGTTTCCGGAGACCTGCCCTTTCTTGGGGCCTTTGAAATGGCGTTTGCCGGGATACTTTGCCGGAACGCGAACAGCATCCAGATTGAAGACATACTCATCACTCTTCGTGAACCACAGCAGCGTTTCATAACGCCCCGAGAAGCGTTTCGAGGCGTGTAGTCCGTGACCGAACCGCCAGATGATGCGGTTGCGCAGGCGAAAGCCAAAGCGCTTGAAAATCCCATAATAAAGAATATCGAGTGGATAGACCTCGCCTTTTTCAACGAAGTTGCCGACCTGCCAGCACAAGCTTCCATCGGTGCGAAGAACGCGGTGTAATTCGGCGATCAGCGAGGCTTGGGTCTCGAGGTACTTCTCGATGGAAACGCGGTCCTCATAATCTTTTCCAAGATTGTAAGGCGGCGAGGTGATCACCAGTGAGACTAAACCATCCGGCACCGAAGTTACAAAACGATTGACATCGCCCGGATGGAGCACAATCTCTGCCGACGCGCTGTACTCTTCGACAATAGTTTTCGTTGTTTGGATGCCGGGCAAACCCAACATTCGACTTCTCCTGAGCTATCCCGTATCTTACTGTCTGGTGCACATCTTGGCGAGTCAAGCATGAGGCGCAAACTATGTTGTAGCAGACGACGAGCAGCTGAATACAACTCTGCCTGCCAATGCTTCATGCTTCACGCTTCACACGCCTCAACAGCTTCTCAAACAGCTCTTCATATCGTTGCGCCACCGTAGCCGGGCTGAACATCTCGGCGATGGGGCCACGCGGCTTCACGTACCGCTCGCGATGGTCGAGCACTTCGAGCACGGCCTCGGCCAGCGCGGCGGAGTCGCGTGGCGGGAAGGTACGACCCATGCCCGTCATCTGCGTCGCCATGCGCACGCCGGGCAGTGCACTGGCCACGGTCGGCGTGCCGCACAGCGCCGCCTCCACCTGCACCAATCCGAACGTCTCGGTGCTGTTGACGCTGGCCACCACGTGCACATCACAGGCCTTGAAGAATGCGGCCAGCTGCTCGGCGTTGAGGCTGCCGACCCAGCGGTAACGGTCGCGGTGCCGTTCGAGCAGCGGCTGCATACGCGCGAGATAAGCCTTCTCACCGATGGCCTCGCGCGGGCCGGCATGCAGGACGGTCACGCCGGGGTAACGTTCGGCGAGGCGCGGCAGCGCTTCGAGCAGATACTCCACGCCCTTCTCCGCCGCCAGCCGCGCCGCCACGCCGATAAACGGCCCACGCCCCGTTAGCCCATGTTGCTCTTTGAAGGCGCGAACCGCTTCGTCGCTGGGCTGCGGCATTTCGACCGGCGGATTGATGACGTGGACCTTGTGCAGATAACGCGAGAGTAGCCGCGAGTGCCGGGCGAAGTCCTCGGTGTAGGCCACCAGTGCATCGGCCTGCAGGGCGACGAGGTGGTTGATCAGCTCCACCGCCGCGCCGGCAGCAGCGTTGACCGGTGAAGGCGGCAAGGACAGATCCGAATGATAGGTCACGACCACCGGTTTGCCCAGCAAGCGTCCACGCATTGCGAAGCCGGCCGCATCGAGCTGCGGCAGATGGATACTGAACACGTCGTGTCGTGGTACCAACTGCCAGGCAACCAAGCCGATGGTGGGCATGACCACGCCCTTACTGATGCGGGCAATCACCGGCACGCGGACGACGTTGACGCCGGCGAGCGTCTCGCGCCGAGGTAGATTTTTGTCGTACTGTGAAGTAAGCACGGTAACGACATGACCGCGCGCGGCCAGCGCCTTCGCCAGCCGTTCGACGTAAATCGTCAGGCCGGAGATGTGCGGGCGATAGTATGTCAGAGCAATCAGAATCCGCATCGAGGTTTATCTACGTTTCGTCTGATTTCGCGCGCTTTATGGCGCCGCGCTTTTGGTTGCGTTCGCCATGA
>JANWXR010000179.1 GCA_025057205.1 Anaerolineales bacterium
ATCTGTGGACATCTCTCCCCGCATCCTCATCATCGGCTACGGCAATCCGCTGCGAGGCGATGACGGACTGGGCTGGCGCGCTGCTGAGCGCCTCGCCGCCGAGTGGCCCGAAGTCGAGACGCTTACCTGCCAGCAGCTGACGCCTGAGCTGGCCGAGCCGATCAGCCGCGCGGCGCGTGTGGTCTTCCTGGATGCCGCTGCGCACGGCCCGCCCGGAACCATCCACGAGCAGACCCTCCGGCCGGACACCTCCGCCCCAGCCTCATTCACCCATCACATCACCCCCGGCATGCTGCTGGCGCTCTCGGAGAAGTTGTTCGGCCATGTGCCGCAGGCTGTGCTCTTCTCCGTCGCAGGCGAGTCGTTCGAATTCGGCCAAGCGCTCTCGCCCCCGGTTGAAGCCGCGCTACCGGAGGTCATCCGGCGCATACGGGAGTGGGGGCAGCGCTAAGGGCGATAATTAGGTATTCCGTCAATCCAGCCTTAGGACTGCTGCGCCTCGCAGCCTTCCCGCTTTTAGCTCCCGCAGCGCCCGGTTGGCATCGGCCAGTGGGAACTCTTGAGCCCGTGGCCGGATGGGAAGGCCCGCCGCCAACTCCAGAAACTCGCGCACATCCCGACGGGTGACGTTGGCGACGCTCTTGATTTCCTTCTCCAACCAAAGATGTTCGGCGTAGTCCAATCGCGAGAGTTGGTCGTGGTCGCCTGCTTCTTTGCGAATGGCGTTGATGACCAGACGGCCGCCGGGCCTCAGGTTCCGCAGGGCGCCGAGCACCGGCTTCCAGGCCGGCGTAGTGTCAATGATGGCGTCGAGCGGTTCCGGCGGAGAATCGTCCGTGTCGCCTACCCAAGCCGCGCCGAGTTCGCGCGCCAAAGCCCGTTGCGCTGCACTGCGCGCGAAGACAAACACGTTTAGACCGGCGTAGCGCTGCCGGGCCAGCTGCAGCACCAGATGTCCTGAAGCTCCGAAGCCGGTCAGGCCCAGGTTCCGGCCCTCATCGAGATTGGCCAGTCGCAGCGAGCGATAGCCGATGGCTCCGGCGCACAGCAGCGGAGCGGCCTCGGTATCCGAAAGCGACTCGGGGATGGCAAAGGTGAACGCTTCCGGGACGGTCATGTATTCGGCATATCCGCCGTTCACATCCCGACCGGTGGCGATGAAGGCCGGGCAGAGGTTCTCATCACCGGCTCTGCAGAACCGGCACTCGCCACAGGCCGAAAAAATCCACGCCACCCCCACGCGCTGCCCAATTGGAAAAGCGGCCGCGCCCGGACCGAGCGCCTCGACGTACCCAACGACCTGATGCCCCAGCACGACCGGCAAGCGCGGCGGCGGCGTGCGTCCCTCGATTTCATCCAACTCTGTGCGGCACACGCCGCAGGCTACGACACGGAGCAGGACTTCGCCCTCGCGCGGCGCCGGCGTTGGTATTTCCCTCAGCTCCAGCGATTCTGGATGCGCGTCCAGGCTGCCCAGTTGACTCAGCACCATTGCCTTCATTCCAGCCTTCACCAAATTCGATTCTACCTCCTGCGGTATGGCTCATGGAGAGTCGCGCCTGTGCTCATTCCTGACGATCAGCCCGCTAACCTTCGCCTCGTTTTACGGTCGTATCTTCTCGGCGGGGGGCGAAGCCGGTGTACGTGTATGCCTCCACCGCCAGCTTTCGCCCATAGCCTCTCTGCGCGAGGCGCTCGACATCGCCTATTGCCATCACAAGCGTTGGGATGGAAGTGGTTATCCGCGCAGCTTGAAGAGTCGGGATATTCCCCTGGCGGTGCGTCTCTTCGCAGTGATAGATGTAACGCCCTTCGAAGATAAGGCTCGCCGGTGAGCAGCGGCTGCGTGGAAGGCGCCATGCCCCTCGGTTGACTCACGCGTGGCCCATCGCGATTCGCGTTGACTATCGGGTACAATCCCGGCAGCGTGGATATGGCCTCGATGCTCCAGACCATGATCGCCAATCTTTCCATCACCTCCACGACCGTGCTATGCGTTCCATGCTCACCACGCTCAACGCCACCAGCTCTGCCGTGCGATCAGGAGGCGCGTACCGGCTGTCGGCCTCCACTTCACCGAAAATCGCGCGGGCGACATTCTTCTGAGACTGGTGGACGTGCCCGGTGGAGCTTCAGCGTGATGACACGTTTTACTCCGTGCTTGGGCCATCTGGTGGGGAAGATTGAAGCCGGCGCATCTGGCAGCAAATTTGTTTGTCGAAGGATTGTTTCATTAAGGAGATGACGCTGATGATGGAACACCGCTCAAGCCTTCCGGCGCTCAACCGCGTGGCGTTTATCGGCAACTATCTGCCGCGCCAGTGCGGTATCGCTACGTTCACAACCGACCTGTGTGAAGCGTTCGCTGCCGAATACGGCAACGCGACCTGCCTGGCGTTGCCGGTCAACGACATCCCTGGGGGATATGCATATCCACCACGCGTGCGCTTTGAGCTGGCGGAAAAAGATATCGATTCGTATCGTTGTGCTGCCGACTTTCTAAATATCAACAACGTTGACGTAGTCTGCCTGCAACATGAATACGGCATCTTTGGTGGGCGGGCGGGCAGCCACATCTTGAGCCTGTTGCGCGAGCTACGCATGCCCATCGTCACTACCCTCCACACCGTCTTGCGCGAACCTGATCCCGACCAGCGCCGGGTGCTGGAAGAGATCGTCGCCCTGTCCGACCGGCTGGTGGTGATGAGCGAGCGCGCTTCAGAATTCCTGCAGGAAATCTATCGGACGCCGGCAGAGAAAATTGACCTCATCCCGCACGGCATCCCGGATGTGCCGTTTGTGGACCCGGCCTTCTACAAGGACCATTTTGGCGTCGAGGGCCAGACTGTGCTGCTCACTTTCGGGCTGCTCTCGGCGAACAAAGGCATTGAATACGTCATCGCCGCGCTGCCCACCATTTTGCGCCGACACCCCGACGTGGTGTACATCGTCCTCGGCGCGACTCACCCCCATATCAAGCGGCGCGAAGGCGAGACCTACCGGCTGATGCTCCAGCGCCTGGCCCAGGAGAAGGGCGTCGCCGAACACGTCATCTTCTACAACCGCTTCGTCAGCCTCGAGGAGCTTGTCCGCTTCATCGGCGCAGCCGATATTTACATCACTCCCTACCTCAACCCGGCTCAGATCGTCTCCGGCACGCTGGCCTACACGCTGGGCGCCGGCAAGGCCGTCGTCTCTACGCCGTACTGGTACGCCGAAGAGATGCTGGCCGATGAGCGCGGCGTGCTGGTGCCGTTCCGCGATCCGGAGGCGCTGGCTGAGCAGGTCATCGCCCTGCTGGACAACGATGCCCGGCGTCATGCCATGCGCAAGCGGGCTTATCTGTTCGGGCGCAACATGATCTGGTCGGAAGTTGCGCGCCGGTACCGGGAGAGCTTTGAGCGCGCCCGCGCCGAACGGCGGCGCACCGATCATCGCGGCTTCACAATACGGGCGCTCCATCCACGTCCGGGCGAACTCCCCATCCTGAAGCTCGACCATCTGCGCCGGATGACCGATCAGACCGGAATCCTGCAACATGCGATCTTCACCGTGCCGAACTATTCAGAGGGCTACACCACCGACGACAACGCGCGCGCGCTGCTGGTGAGCGTTCTGCTGGAAGAGC
>JANWXR010000017.1:0-11218 GCA_025057205.1 Anaerolineales bacterium
GCGATTTCCAGCTTGATTTACGGCAAGGCGTACAAAATTCGAGCTATTTTCAGTGAGTTTCTACTGTGGAGCCGTAATTATTATAGGAATTCGCTCTAGAAATAGCAAGGGGCCAACGGCCTGCGTTTCAGCCACGCGCGCGGCGAAGAAGCAAAAGCCCTGGCGGCAAAAGCCGGTAAGCGGGCGCGGCGTTGGGTAGTGGAGCGAACTCACAGTAGACACGCTTCACAATAAGCATGACCCGCCACATATTGCCACGTGACAGTTTTCGATAGCCACAACATCCGTGCTTGTGGCGGTTGTACTCTATTGTGAAGTTTATCTAGTAACCTTTGGTGCTAGTGCCTTGTTAGGCAAGATGTTGCAATTTCGGCAGATTCGTCACGGTCGGTTTATGTGCACTCGTAATTGAGTTTCGTTGGCAAAATGCTCGGCGTTTCAAAACATCAAAATCCAACCTAACAAGGCACTAGCACCATTGGTTAGTAGAACCGATGTGGGCCAATGATCAGGACGGTTGGCATAAATGGCTTCTCATGAGCTCAACCTGCGAACATGCTCATTGCGGAGAACGCATGCTACAATTATACGATACTTTATGATGGGAAGGCAGCCAGTGTGCACGCAAAGGTTGTCAGCGAATTGCCAAATTCGGCGCTACAACAAGCTGGCAACGCGCTGGTTATGTCGTTCTTCTGACATCTCTTGCGTGCACACGACAGCCAAGAGGGACTCGCACAACGGCGAGTTTGGTAACACGCCTGCCCAACGGTCTGCGTTTCAGCCGCGCGCGCAGCGCGTCGGCTGCAAACGCTTGTTGGGCCGGGCCACGACCGGCCCGACCGAGCTATAACCCGACGCAGCCTGTGCGCTGGAACGAGCCTGAACCCACAAAGACCTTGACCTACATATCCGCCGCGACTGTGTAGCGCCATTGCCTAACCGACCACGCTCAACACTGAGCGTCGCTTTGCTGCTCCCCGACCGCGCTCGGCATCTCCGGCAACTGTGCAGTGATTGGCCGCTGCTCGCCCAGACCGTTGACCTTCGAGAGCTCTTTGTCCCACCGACCCCGTGCCACCTTGCCGGTCACCATGACCGTGACGGTGCAGCTTTGCCTTGTCGATGCCTACGCCGCCGATCGCCTTCGCATCATGAGACGATTGCATTGCGACTGAGCCGCAACATCACAGGTCAGCTTCAACATTATTGCAGCGCTTGCCTGCGGAAGGATAGGCCCAACATTGCATAATAGGAGTTACGCAGTTGCACCCGTATTGCCACATTTGTGGCGGTCATGCCCGCCGGAAGTCCGCCAGATATGGCGGCAACTCCCGCCAACTGCGTAAGTCCTAACATTCAATTTCGTTTGGCCTTCATCTCGGCGATGTTCAATGTGCTCCTGGATTTATTTCACTCTCCCCACCCAGACGCCATGCCTCACCCGATGTCCATCGCCGAGTTCGCTCTCTAAAAACCAGCACCAAAGGTTAGGTAACGGATGAGCGGATAGAAGCGGATGTATCCGTTCCCATCCGTTCATCCGTTTCGCATCCGTTGACAGAAACCTCAGCAACTCAGCGATGTGGCCGGTCGCCAACGGATAGGTAACGGATCAGCGGATAGAAGCGGATGCATCCGTTCCCATCCGTTCATCCGTTTCGCATCCGTTGACGGAAACCCCGTCAGCGTCTTCACCAACCTCAGCGGTTCAGCGATGTGGCTGGTCGCCAACGGATAGGTAACGGATTAGCGGATAGAAGCGGATGCATCCGTTCCCATCCGCTCATCCGTTTTGCATCCGTTGACGGAAACCCCGCCAACCCCACCGGCACGCCTTACACCGGCGCATTCGCGGTTCGGATGAGCTTCTTTCAGCGGGGCCACCGGAAACTTCTGGCACACTCCTTGCACACCCGGCCTCCGAACTTGACGTTCACAACCCGGAGGCCAGCATGCTTTTCTCCTTTACCGCCGACGAGTGGCGCATCCTGATGGGGCTAACGTTCTTTGCGCTGGGCGTGGTCGCCCTTGGCGCGGGGCTGACCCTGCTCATCATCGGCCCGTACCGCAAAGAAGCCAAAATCATCGCCGGCCAGTCGGCGCGCATCAGCCAAAAGGCGCTGACCGATAACATCGCCGGCGTGGTGCAATCTGCCACCGCGCTGGTGGAAGCGATCAACAACCTCATCCGCACCTCGTCCGGCAACGCCATCGTCCTCATCGTCGTCGGCGCCGTCCTGCAAGCCGCCGCCTACCGGCTGCTCATCGTTGGGGGGTAGAGAGTAGAAAGTAGAAAGTGGAAAGGCTGACCGGCAAATCGGCCTCTCCTCACCTGCTTTCTACTCACTACTTTCTACTCACTACTTCCTACTTCCTTCTTCCTCCAGTCCCCGCCATGTCCCTCACCCGCCACCTCCTCGCCTCTCTGCCTGAGTCATTGTGGAGCGAAGCCGTGCGCCGTTTGCGCCGGACGCCGGAATTGTGGGCGCTGGCCGAGCGCAACGAGGCCGTGCGAGCCGCCTTCTGCGCCTTAGGCCAGAAACCGGAACTGTGGCGGCCTGCCCCGCTGGCTCTGGCCGCCTACGCCGCCCGTCACCCCGAGGCCGGCACCGAGCCGGAACGCTGGCTCCAGCTCGAAGGCCGTGAGCGGTTGAGCGACGCTTACGCCAAATTGGTGGACGAAAGCGTCGAACTCGACCCGCTGGAGGACTCGCTGCCGGCGGCGCTGGCCCTGCGCGTGCGCGGCGAAGTAACCACCGACTGGCAAACCACCGCTGCCGACGCCGCCTCCGCCCCCGCGCGCTGGCGCCTGCCGCTGCAATACCTCTTCGGCCTGCTCGATAACCCGCGTGGCCTGATGCTGGCGCTGCTCGACCATTCCCCGGAGACGGCCGCGCTCGTCGCCCCCGCGCTCGCCGCCAACTTCGACGCCGAAGCCGCGCTCAACCTGGTTGCGCCGCTAACGGCCGGCGTGGCCACTCCGCACACCCTCGCGCTGATCGAAGCGTTCAAGTCCATCGGCGAGTCCGGGCTGGCACGCCAGCTGGCACAACGGGCCGCCCGCTACCAAGCCACGCGCCAGAACGCCGCCGGTTCTTCCGGCAACGGTCGGGGCGCGCTGCTCGCCGCCGCCTTTGATCGGGCCAGCCTGCTTGCCGCCGGCGATAGCTATGCCGAAGCGCGCGAATCGCTGATCGAAGCTCGGACACAGTTGAAGCAGGCTCACTCCGAGCTGGCCGAGGAGCTGGGCCGGCTGGCGCTGGATGCCGACGACCACGCCAGCGCACTCGCTGCCTATCAGGATGCGCTCGGCGAAAGGCCGGAAGATGCCACGCTGCTGGCCGGGCTGGCGCGTGCCTTGCTGAGGATGGGTGAACCGGCCCGTGCGCTCGAGGCTCTGGAGGCCGTACCCGCTGCGCTGCCCGAACGCGCCCTCGTCGCCGCCCGCGCCCACCTCGCCCTCGACAACGAAACGGCTGCGCGTCACACCCTCGAAGTCGTTGACCTGACTCAACTCGCAAGCAGCAATCCGCCAGCGGCGATTACAAATCTTGTGGAATACGCCGAACTGGCCTCCGTCCTCGGCGACCGCGAGCGCAGCGCCGATGCCCTGCGGCGCGCCGTCGAGCTGGCCCCAACGGACGTTGAACTGCTGCTGGCCGCAGCGCGGCAACGCGCCGACGCCGAAGATTGGGAAACGGCCTGTAAGTGGGCGACGGAGGCCGCCGCCCTCGCGCCGCGCAACGCCGCTGCGCGCGAACTGCTCGGCCAGGCCCTGCTGGCGTTGAACCGGCCCGGCGCAGCCATCCCTCACTTCCAGGCAGCGCTCGGCGCAAGCGCTCTGCGTTCGACCGCCGAGTCCAATGCTCCTCTCGACCTCTCCCTACAACATGCCGCAGGCCTCGGCCTGGCCCGCGCCGCGCTCATCACGCAGCAGACGGAGCTGGCCTGCGAAGCCGCGAAACACGTACTCGCAACTGCGTCGGAAAGCGTGTATGCCGGACAGGCACACATCGTTCTGGGCGAAGCGCTCGCCAGGCTCGGCCGTGAAGATGAAGCCTTCGAACATTTCAGCCGCGCTTCGGCGTTGATGCCTGCCGAGCCGGGGCCGTGGCGGGCGATGGCCCGACATCATCGCGCGCGCCACGACCTCGGACAGGAGCTGGCCGCGCTCGAGGCCGGACGGCAGGCGCTCAAGCTGGCCGGCTCGTCGCATCTCGCGCCATTGCTGCTGGATCTAGCCGAGGCCTACCTAGCCGCCGACCGGCGCGCCGAGGCCCTTGCTGCCCTGCGCGAAGCCTGCGCCGCCGAGCCGCGCTCAGCCGCTGCCTACCGGCAGCTTGGCCTGCTGTTGCGCCGCATCGGCCGGCCTCAGGAGGCTGCCGAAGCCCTACGACGCGCGCTGGCGCTGCACCCCGGCGACTGGCGCACGTTGCACGAACTCGGGCTGGCGCTCGAAGAAACGCGCCAGCCGGCGGAAGCCTGGGCTGCCTTTCAACAGGCCGCGCTTGCGCGCCCGGACGACCCCACGCCCTACTTCGACCTGGGCCGCCTGACGCTGCTGCTGCACGACAAAGGGCTGCCGGACGCCGCACCGCAGCAGGCGCTGCAGGCGCTGCTCGAAGCCGTGACGCGCGCGCCCGACCATGCCGAGGCGCACGCGCTGCTGGCGCACGCGCAGTACCTCACCGGCGATGCCGAAGGCGCACTGGAAAGCTATCAGCGCGCGCTGCACCTCGCGCCGCGCCGCACCGACTGGTCGCTCGGCCTTGGCGAAGTGTGCCTGCAACTCAACCGGCCCGATGTCGCCCTCGCCGCTCTGCAGGAAGCCATGCAACATGCGCCGCACGACCCGCGTGTGCATCTGGCCTGCACCCGCGCCTATCTGCAAAGCCAGTTGTGGGCCGAGGCCGCGCACAGCGCCGAAGCCGCGCTCAAGCTCGACCCCGAAAACGTGGAGCTGCACACCCTGCTGGCGCAGGCCCTCGCCCGCCTCGGGCAGTTGAGCCGGGCTGCGTTCGTCTGGGAACGCGCCACCCGCCTCGCCCCGCGCGACGCCGACCTGAAGATTCGCTACGCTCGCTGCTTGCTCGAATTGAAACGAGTCGAAGAAGCGCGCGGCGTGCTCGCTCAGGCGCTGGCCCTCGCGCCGGATGCGCCTGCGGTGCACCTCGCTGCCGGGCAGGCGCTCTTGGAGATGGGGGAAACAGAGGCGGCCTACGAGACTTTGGCGCAGGCAGCGGAGCTTGCACCACACGACGCCGGCGTTCAGGCCGCGCTCGGCCAGGCCGCGTTGCGCGCGGGCCGCTATGAGGCCGCGCATGCCGCCTACCTGCGCGCCGCCGAACTGGAGCCACACCAACCTGCGCACTTGCGCGAGGCGGGAGAAGCGCTTTGGCGGATGGACAGGCTGGCCGGCGCGGTTGCACTCTGGCAGCGCGCGGTGCTCCTCAACCCCAACGACCAACTGACGCTCGCGCATCTGGGCAGCGCCCTCCTGCAACAAGGACAGCCCGCCGACGCGCTGGCCGCCCTGGAGAAAGCCGCCGAGCAGAACCCCGATGACGCCGGACTGGCCCGCGAAGCCGCCCGCGCCGCGCTCGAACTCGGCGAGCTGGAAAAGGCCACACTGCACCTCGAACGCGCCCTCGAACTGGCACCCGCCGAGGCCGAGACGCACGCCCTGCTGGGCCGCGTCTGCGAGCAGCGAGGCGAAGCAGAGCGCGCGCTGGCGCTCTATCGACAGGCCACGCAGCTAGAGCCGAAAAACGGGCGTTACCTCGCCGGCCTCGCTAACGTGCTCGCACGGCTAGGCCGCCGCAACGAGGCCATCCGGCAGATGAAGCAGGCTGCTGCACTAAGCGCCGAACCGCAGGTGCAACGGCAGGCTGGCGACCTCTTTCTGCAAGTCAACGAATTAGACGCTGCGGTGCAAGCCTACCAGCGCTGGGTGGACGCTCAACCGCGCAACGGCGCCGCCCATCTCGCTCTGGCGCAGGCTCTGACCCTCGCTGCCGAACAGCACGAACGCGAAGCGCGCGCCGGTATCAAGTCCGTCGCTATTGAGGGTCGGGATGCGCGCCTGGACAACGCGCTGCAACAGGCTGCCGTGCTCGGCGCGGATCCACTGGCGGTGCGTTACTGGCTGGGCCGCGCCAAAGCGGCCACCGGCTTCCCTGCGGAGGGCGCGCGCATTCTGCGCGAGCTGGCCGTTGGCGGCTTACCGGCGAGCCTCCCCGCCGCCGAGTTCTACCGCGCGCTGGGGGCCGCCCTGCGCAAGGCCGGCGAGTTTGAGGCCGCGCGCGCAGCACTCCAGGCCGCCCTCGAGGCAGGCGAGGACTCAATGCTGGCCTATCTCGAAATCGGGTTGACGCAGGCCGCGCTCGACGACGCTCGTGGCGCGGTTGTCGCCTTCAAACGTGCCGTCGCCGCCGAACCCGGCTCGCCGCTCGCGCACGCACATCTGGCCGAGGCCCTGTTTGCCCTCGGCGACCAGGCCGATGCAGCGCTGGTGCTGCAACGCGCGCTCGCGCTGGGGCAGGACGTGGCCGCCTGGCATTACCGCTTAGCGAAGTGGCATCAGGCGCAGCGCAACGGTCAGGCAGCGGATGGGCGGGCGCGCGCGCTGGCACACCTGCAAAAGGCTGCCGAGCTGGAGCCGGACAACGCCGTCTACAACGCCGACCTGGCCCGCGCCCTGCTGGCCGATGGCGATGCCGCCGCCGCTGCGCCCTACTTCCGTCGCGCCACCGAAGCTGCGCCGCAGGACGCCGCACTGTGGGTGGAGTGTGGACAGGCGCATCTCGCGCTGCACGACTACATCGCCGCTCAGGAAGCGTTTGCCAAAGCCATCACCCTCGCGCCGGACAACATGGCCGCTCAGCTCGGCGCCGCCAAAGTGAACCTGGCGCTTGGCAATCTGCACGTCGCATTCAATCAGGCCGAGAACGCCGTGCGCGCCGACCCCGAGTCCGCTGAGGCGCTGCTCTGCCTGGCGGACGTTCAGGCGGCGCGCGGCCATGTGGCAGAAGCTGAGACCTGCTACGAAGAAGCGGCAAAACGTGCCACCGACCCGGCCCCCGCCTTGTTGGCGCTGGGCAGGCTGCATCTGGCGCAGGGCAAAACTGCCGCCGCCATAGACGCGCTGCAGCGCGCCGTGCGTGCCAACCCGAACTGGGACGAGGCCGTTAGCACGCTGGGAGATGCATACGCCGCCGCCGGCAACTCTGCCATGGCTGTGCAGGCCTATCGCGAGGCCCATCGCCTTGCGCCGCGCGCGCCGCAGCATCTGCTCAAGCTGGGCCGCACGCTGCGCATGCAGGGCCAACTCGATCAGGCCATCGCCCATCTGCTTCAAGCCCGTGACCTTGCGCCGCAGAGCGACGAGACACTGCGTGAGATCGGCCTGGTCTTCGAGCAGCGCCGCCAGTTTGACCGCGCTCTGGAGATGTACCAGCTCGCCATCAAGGCCGGGCCGCGCTGCGCGGCGAACTACACGCGCGCGGGCGTAGCGCTGAAGAACCTCAAGGACTATGCCGGCTCGGTCAGTGCGCTGGAGCAGGCCGTGGCCCTCGACCCGAACAACCTGGAGGCCACCAAGCAACTGGCTGCCGTCACCGCGCTGCACATCATCCACGGCGACCAGCGCCAGCAGCTGGCGCTCTGAGCGCATCAGTCAACGGATACAAAACGAGTGAGCGGATGGGAACAGATAACCGTTCCCATCCGCTCCATCCGCTACCTATCCGTTACATCCGTTACCCCTCCGTTGCCCCTCCGCTGCCTGCCCCCAACTGAATGCTCATAATGCGAGAAGCTCTGCTCAGGGCGAAACGGTCACCGGCTCGGCCCGGGTGGCGACCTTGACCAGCGTGGAAAGAAACTCGCTGGCGTTTAGGATTTCAATCAAGACAGGCCGATCTTCCCGGCTGAGATGAAGGATGACGGGGCCGTTCTGCTCGGCATGGTCAATGCCGGTGTGCGCGTCCATCTCAACCAGCAGAATATCGGCCTCGCGATTGTAACTAATCTTCATAGCGTTGCCTCCGTCCCGGATAGAAAGTCACCACAACCAGGTCGCCCTGTTCTTCGCGAAAGACCACCCGGAGCACGTGCCGCTCGGTGAGGGCCTTCTGCGCCACCGGCGGCGTTAGATCGTAGTCTATCTTGTCAGGCGAGACGAGCGTTGCGACAACCTGCTCTTCCGTAACCAGAAACCCATGGCGCGCCAACAGGGCAAACTTATCACGGGCATGTTGTGTGAACCGGACAGCCACGCCGGGATTCTATCATGGGCAGTAAGAACAGTATTCGCTCAAGCGCGCCGCCTGTTCCAGCGCCGGAGTTGCTGGCCAGGCGTTCCTCATGGCTATGCACACGGATGAGATGAGCGGATGAAAACAGACAACCTTCCCCATCCGCTCATCCGCTACCCATCCGCTATATCCGCTGCCCATCCGTTCCATCCGCTACTCATCCGCTGCCCCTCCGTTCCATCCGCTAATCCGCTACCCATCCGCTATATCCGCTGCCCATCCGTTCCATCCGCTACTCATCCGCTGCCCCTCCGCTGCCCATCCGTTCCATCCGCTACTCATCCGCTGCCCATCCGTTCCATCCGCTACTCATCCGCTGCCCCTCCGCTGCCCCTCCGTTGGGTGCATTTCAGATTGTTGGCCGCTCCTTCGACTGCGGCCCGCAGAAAACTGCGGGCCTTCGCTCAGGATGCGGCCCGGCCAAAAAATCGAAATGCACCCGGGGCGTGGGGCGCATTCCAGATTGTTGGCCGCTCCTTCGACTGCGGCCCGCAGAAAACTGCGGGCCTTCGCTCAGGATGCGGCCCGGCCAAAAAATCGAAATGCACCCCATCCGTTGCCCACTCGCTGCCGGCACGCCTCTTGCATCCTGCCCGGCAACATCTTCTCGTCGGATAGGTTATGCATCGCGCTCACCTCTTTCAACTCCTAGAAGCCGCCTTCGCCGCCGGGCTCGCCGGCTACGGCCGCCAGCTGCTGAATAAATACCTGGCGGATTGGCCCGGTGACCTCGGCGCGCAGTACCTGCTGGCCCGCGCGCAGCTACTGGAGAACGACCGGGAGGGCGCGCTGGCCACGCTCACCGCACTCGTCGCCGCCGATCCTGAAGACTTCCGCGCCCAACGCCTGCTTGCCACGCTGACGCGCGAACCGGCGGCCTTCGCCTGCGCCCACGTCGGCGATGGGCTGGGCGCGCCCGACGGCGTGAAGCTGCCGGACTGGGCCGCCGCCGCGCGCGCCGCCTTCCTGGCCGAAAAGATAGGCGACTACGAGACCGCGCAACGTGAGTCACAGCGAGCGCTGAATGCCGCACCCGATTTGCCACTGCCCGCACTCATCCACCTCACCGCACTTTGGCACGCCGGACGGTTGGAGGAGGCCCTGCCGCTGGCCGAAGGCTTCGCCGCGAGCTGGCCCGAAGTCGTCGCCTTCAAACTCTGCCTGGCCGAGTGCCTGTTCCGCGTCAACGCGCATGCCCGCGCCATCCAGCTGCTGCACGACGCCGCCGCGCACGACATTGCCGGGCAAGTGGCCGCGCGCCACTGGGGCGACGCGCACGCTTACCGCGCCTTGTGGCAGGCTGAGCTGACCTTCACCCTGCCCGGCCCGCTCCCCGCCGAACTCATCTGCTCGCTCGGCCTCAACCGCCTGCCGGGCAAAGTCGCGCCGGCCCCCACCGTCCACAGCGCGCCGACCTCGGAAGATGTGGTCGAGATTCAGGCCGCGCTCGACGCGCTGGCCGAACAACTCGCCATACCGGCTTCGGCGGGCGGCCCAGGGCGCGAGACCTTCGTCCTGCTCTCCAGCCGCACACGGCTCGGGACCGTTTACGGCGCGGAGGGCTTCGCGCAGGTGGACGCCGCTATCCGCGAACTGGCGCAGGCGCAGACCGTGATGCGCCCGCTCGTCGTGTACGTGGACGATGCGACCATCCTGCAGACGCTCGGTCTGCAACCGGTGGACGCGCTCAACGCCTGGGACATCAAGCTCCTCATCATGCAACTTCACGAAAAACTGCGCGCCGCCGGCGACAGCTTGGGCACGCTGCTCATCGTCGGCGGGCCGGACATCATCCCCTTCCACCACCTGCCCAACCCCACCGAAGACTCGGACGCCGACATCCCCTCGGACAATCCCTACGCGACCTCGGACGAAAACTACTTTGTGCCGGAGTGGCCGGTGGGCCGCCTGCCCTCCGGCGCAGGCCGCGACCCGCTGCCACTACTGCGCATCCTGAGGAAAGCTGCGGAGAGTCACGTCCGGGCACGCAAGACTGGCGGCTCACAACGCTTTTGGCTGGCACACATCATCGCTCAGCTCATCGCCCTCCTGCAGCGCCGCCGGCGCGAGGTGAAGCAGCAACCGTCGTTCGGCTACTCGGCCAACATCTGGAAGAACGCCGCCGCTGCCGTGTACGATGTGATCGGCAACCGCGACGATCTGCTCACCAGCCCGCCGGTGGACACCACCTCGCTGCCGCCTGAGGGACTCGCGCCCGCGCGCCTCTCCTATTTCAACCTGCACGGTGTGGAGGACGGCCCGGAGTGGTATGGCCAGCGCGCACCCGGCGACCCGGCCAGCCTGCCTGAGTATCCTGTGGCGCTGCGCCCCGGCGACGTAGTCAATTCGGGCCGTGCGCCCGTCATCGTTTTCTCCGAAGCGTGCTATGGCGCAAACATCTTCGGCAAGACCGTCAACGACGCTCTGGCGCTGCGCTTCCTGGATGCGGGCACACGCGTGCTCGTCGGCTCCACCAAGATCGCCTACGGCTCCATCTCGGAACCTCTCATCGCCGCCGACCTGCTGGGCCGCTGCTTCTGGCAGAACATCAACGCCGGGATGATGGCCGGCGAAGCGCTGCGATTGGCCAAGCTGCAACTGGCGCAGGAGATGCACAACCGGCAGGGCTTTCTGGACGGTGAAGACCAGAAGACGTTGATCTCCTTCGTGCTCTACGGCGACCCGCTGGCCGTGCCCGTGCCGCAGGGGCCGAGCGCGGCGAAGGAGGCCAAGCGCCGCATGCTGCGTGCAACCGGCGCGCCCAACCGATTCAGACCACAGGCCGCGCGCACCACGCCGCTCGAATCTGCGCTGACGCCGGAGAGCGTGGCGCATCTCAAGGCACTGGTCGCCCGCTACGTGCCCGGCCTGGAGGGCGCCGAGCTGTTCGCCGCTCGCGC